>DZBA01000267.1 GCA_022729775.1 Anaerolinea thermophila
ATTTTATCATACCCAATGACATTGCGTGTATAATGCAGATATGGCTGAAGAATATACAAACACACTCTCGCGCAACAAAATTGCGATGTTAATTGACGGCGACAACGCGCAAGCTTCCCTGCTTTCTCAAATGCTAGTGGAATCAGGCAGGCATGGACAAGTCACAGTCCGCCGCATTTACGGCGATTGGACGACAAGCAGCATGAATTCGTGGAAAGACATTTTGAATTTCCACGCGTTTCAACCTGTGCAGCAATTCCGCTATACCATTGGAAAAAACGCGACAGACAGCGCGATGATTATTGACGCGATGGATATTCTCCACTCCGGCGTGGTGGATGGCTTCTGTCTGGTATCCAGTGACAGTGATTACACTCGGCTCGCTACACGCATCCGCGAAAGCGGGATTTTTGTCATGGGTATCGGGAAGAAAAATACGCCCAAGCCATTTGTAAACGCATGTGACCTGTTTGTTTACACAGAGAACTTAATTGTTGAAAAAGAGCCTGTCAAACAAAAACGCTTGACACCATCATCTACAAAAGCGAAAAAAGAACTCGAAGAAAAGGAAGAGCTCGACCCGATGCCCTTGCTGGAACAGGCGTTTGAAATGTCAGTACAGGATAACGGCTGGGCGGCGCTTTCTACGCTTGGGAACGCGCTTTATCAACTCGACCCGGGTTTTGATCCGCGCACGTATGGATACAAACAACTCTCCAAAATGATCAGCAACTTGAAGAATCGCTTTGAAGTCAAAACATCAGAAAGTGGCGGGTTCTACGTTAAATTCAAGGAATAGCCATGCGATTCTCAACAACCTGCTTATATACGTCAATGATTTTCGCGGCAATTGCTTCCCACGCATAGGATTTTGCATATTCAGCGGCTGCCACTCCCATTTGTTCATGCAGTGGCGCGTCATTCAGCAACCACGATAATTTCTCGCACAACGCTTCGGGGTTGCTGTCTGGAATGGTGTAACCTGTCACATCGTTTTGCACCAGATAGCCCAGCCCGCCCACTTCCGAAGCGACAACAGGCGTGCCACACGCCATTGCTTCCAGCGCGACCATGCCAAAAGATTCGTACAGTGAAGGCATGACCACAACCTCAGCGGCAGAATAATAATACGGCAGGGTATCTTGTCCGCGCTTGCCGAGAAAAACCACCATCCCCCCCATACATAAATCGTCACATAATTTTTGCAGGCATGTCATTTCATCAGACATATTTTCCGGCAGCGCGTTGGGTTCGCCGCCAATAATAGCAAGGTGAACCGGCAAGTGCAGGTCTTTCATATCCAGACATGACATTGCCTGAATCAAAGTGTCCAAACCTTTGAGCGGTTCGATGCGTCCCACAAAAAGAATCATACGGTCATCGGGATTCAAACCGATAAATTGTTTGGCTTCGTCAGATGGGATGGGATAGAAATGGCAGATATCCACACCCGGCGGAATCACCGCCAACTTGCGCTGGTCGGCTTGATATAAAAAGCGCAGTTGCGTAAATTCTGCCAGCGTTGCAACAATGACGCGGTCTGCGCGGCGCAACACGCGACGCTCACCGCTCAAACGGTCTTCTCCCGCGCGCTCATCATCTGAACGCGCTACGCGGTTCTTCATCTCCCCCAGTGTATGAAACATGTGAACAATGGGTGTGCCGCCCCACGCGTCGCTCAGTCCTTCTGCCGCGATGCCAGACATCCAGTAGTGACTATGAATCACATCGTAATGGATATTTTTTTCAGCCGCGAATTTTTTGATTCCCTCGACAAATTCAGGGATGTAACTTGCAATATCGCTTTTACTTTTTGGCGCTTCGGGACCGGCGGTGATATGCACCACGCGGTTGCCGTATCCCAAGTCATGTAAAACATGCGGGACATGTTCATCTTGCGAGCGCGTGAAGACATCCACATGCACGCCCAAATGTCCCAACTCGCGCGTCAGGTCGCGGACATATACATTCATTCCGCCGGTATCTTTTCCGCCCAATGTCGCCAGCGGACAGGTGTGATAGGAAAGCATTGCAACTCGAAGCATATTGTTCGCCTAAAAAGACAGGCTTTGAAAATAATTCAAAGCCTGTCTCGTCATTATTTTCTTTTTGCTTTCTTCTTTGCTTCAACCTTTGCAGGAGCGGATTCGAGCGCGGGCTGCTTATATGGGTCGTGCAAGTTGACCGGTTTGACATGCGAATCGCGCACCCTCAAATTAATCATCTCGACAAAGACTGAGAAGCCCATTGCAAAATAAACGTAGCCCTTGGGGATGTGCTGATGCAGACCTTCCACGATGAGGGTGAAGCCGATGAGCAAAAGGAAACTCAGCGCGAGAATTTTAATGGTGGGATGATGCTCCACAAATTCGCCGATGGGTCCCGCGGTGAAAATCATCACGCCAGCCGCAATAATGACCGCGATAATCATGATGGCAATTTCATCCACCATGCCAACCGCAGTGATGACCGAGTCAAGCGAGAAGACGATATCCAGCAGCATAATTTGGATGATGACGCTCATGAAAGTTGCGGCAACCTTTGTCGAAGCCTGACCTTCTTTACCTTCGAGTTTTTCATGAATTTCATGCGTGCTTTTCCACAGCAGGAACATACCGCCCATCAGCAAAATCAAGTCACGACCTGATATGCCAATATTTTCCCCGTTGAAAAAGGGAATATGAAAGAATGGTTCTTCCAGGCTGATGATCCAAGAGAGGGAGAGCAGCAACAAGATGCGCGTTATAACCGCCAGCGCAATGCCAGTCGTGCGCGCGCGGCTTTGATCCTGTTTGGGTAATTTGCCCGAGAGGATGGAGATAAAGATAACGTTATCCACGCCTAACACCAATTCCAATGCGATTAGCGTAATCAACGCAATCCACGATTCAGGGGAGGTAAGCCAACTGAGGTTCAAATTCTATGCTCCTAAAAAAAGATGAGTGAAATTTTAATGGGTTTCTGTAAAATTGAATATAGGCAACAAGCAAAGTGTGCAATCAAAACATATCACGGACGGATTCAAAAGTCTCCTGACTTTCGAGGCAAAATCGGGAAAGTTTTGCCTTGCACGCGCTATGGAGCGGGGAATACTTCTTTCGTCTTGATTTCACCGCCTTCGGTCTCATAGGTAATCACAGCTTTGATAACGCGTTTTACGCTGTCGTTGGAAGGTTGGGGCGCGCCGCCATTATCAACCAGATTGCAATAGACCTTGCCGAGATGAATCACCGCGATCCAACCATCCACTGCTTGCCCGTTCAAATCTTTGACATGCAGCCATTTATCGCCAGCCTGCGCCGAGCTTGTGGTTTGCGCGGCAATCCAAAGTTCATCGCCCTTGGCAGATTTACCTTGTTCCAACGTGCCAATCTTTCCAGCGGAAACGGTATGCCCTGACCGCAGGGACATGGCAAAACCAGATGTGATTGTATATCTCATTTTAACTGTACCTCGCTATCATCGGAGAGTTTTACAGTAACGCCTTCAATAGTTATCGTCGTGGGCGGAGGCGGGGGCGGAGACGCGTCCACATTTGCCCATACGCGCATCTGTTCCACAGTTCCATTGAATACGTTTAGGTCGGGGCTGCCGTAGTGTCGCCCACCTTGCGCGTTCTTTGAATCGCCTTTATCGGTATATTGCCAGATGTCCCAATCTCCGCGCAGTTTGGGAGTCGCGGGCTGCTTGTTTGGGTCGGGAACCCACCAATATTGGGCAAGCCACATTGGGTAGTCAAATAGCCACTTGACGCCAGCTTGTCCAAAATTTTTGAGCATCAACGGATGGGCAATGTTGAATACATCGGGGTTGATATATAAGATGATTTTTCTATCTGAATTGACAGACAGGTAATCCAATATCCGCATACTGTCTGAAAAATATGTTTTATCAAGCGTGTTGTTGATTTTCTCAACATCCAGCGCAATGATATGCAGGCGCGGCTTTACGCGCTCAACCATTTCCAAAATGTTATCCGCCTGCGCTTTCCAACTCAACCCGGAGCGCTGATAATGATACATTCCGCGAATGGCAACTTGCGATGTGCCTTGATCCCACAATTTGCCCCAATCGGTATCCCACCATAAACCCTCTGTCATTTTTTGAATAACAAAATCTACCTGCCCCCAGGTTTGGTTGTAGCTATAGGTTTCCTGCCAGCGGCTAATATCAATGCCATGCGCGCGCGTTGTGATTACTTCTCTCGCCATTACAGCCTCCTTGTGAAAATTCTATAATCGTTGCCAGATTGCCACATCATAATACTGTAAGGCAATAAAATCAACAAGCCCGCAGGGTAATCGCATTAGAAATCTTCAGCGTCCAAAACGCAACCTTGTATTTGAAAATCCGCTAATCTGCGCTAATCCTCACGAATTTTTTTCAAAAAGATTAGTGTAATTCGTGGAGATTAGCGGATAAAAAAATCAAATGCGATTGCCCTAACAAGCCCGGAAGTGACGTTGTAAATTTTTTGAATTGATTCATAAAAAAACGCGGTGAGTATTGATAACTCGCCGCGTTTAGACTTAACCAATTTATTAATTTATGCAGGAGTCGGGTTCTCCTGCTGGTTTTACGAACACGATATTTTGAAATTCAAAATCGTGTTCAGACTGTCGGGGTGCAGAGATTCGAACTCTGGACCTCACGGACCCGAACCGTGCGCTCTACCGGGCTGAGCCACACCCCGAACGAA
>DZBA01000268.1 GCA_022729775.1 Anaerolinea thermophila
TCCTTGCCAGCGCTCAGCCCTTGCGATCTTGCCTCCACTTCGGCGAGATCCAACTGTCTGGTGATTTGTCCCGCCCATAGCAGGGCGCGTTCTGTTTGCTCGGATTTTTTGCGCGGCGCGTTCGGCGGGCAGAGTTCAAATATCAACCCAAATACTTTGGAGCGCGACCCAGAAGCATAGGCATTTTCCGCGCCCAACAAAGCGGCGTCGCTCCAATACGTCCCCTCGGCGGCGTGTTCTTTATACAGTTCCCTGTACTCAAGATTGAGCGGTTCCATCATGTAACAGCCTGCAAGATATTCCTGAATACTGCGGTGTGCGAAATTGAAGGTGGGGTTTTCGCCGCCCATGCTGGCAAATAATCCTGACCGCGTCTGAATGTAATATAAAAAGTCAACAGCCAAATGGCGGGAATATCCCAACAGTTCAGGCTCTTCCAATACATCACGCGCCTGCTTGAAAGACAAGTCAACGGTTTGGGCGTTTTCGCCTTTTTCCCGCGCTTCTTTGGCGTTGGCTTTGTGGGTTTCATAAGCAAGGCGCTCTAACACCTCGCGCAGTTTATTTTTGTTTTCCAGCAAGTCTATGACTTCTTTGCTGACATCTTCGTATTTATCGCCTTTTTCTTTTTGCCATTTGCTGGCAAGAATGTCCACCAAACGGTGATACAGGAGAGCCTTTTGGTTGGGCAAATTATTTGCCCCGTCTTTGGTGTGAACAATTGCCATACTGGTCAAGAGCATGGGGTTTTCTGCCAGTTCCATTAACTTGCCTTGTGTGGCTTCATTGAAAAGGCGGCGGCTGTTTTGCTCTACGGCTTCATCGGTCAGATTGGGATTTTTGTACCTCTTCTCCTGCCTATACCAATCCTTTGAAAAACTTTCAATTTGTGATCTGGTGAGTTTGGCAAGGTCATATTTTACAAAGCCTGTGAGGGCGTTTTCATGGGTGTAGCCGTTGGGGCGCGAGGTGATAATCATCTTTTCAATCTTCCACAAATCCGCCGCCGCTTTGACGGTTTCGTACACCTTCAAACGCAAGTTGTCTGGCACTTCATCCAAGCCATCCAATACCAAAATCACTTTGCCTAAGTCCAACTCTTCCTGTAATTGGGGCAGGAAGTCGGGGTGTACGTCTTCGCAAATTTGCTCTTGAAGCGCGTTGCATAATTTTTCGCCACGTTCCAGATGGGTGCAATTATCCAGAGTCAGCGCGTCCAGTTTAACTTTCAGCCGTCTTAATTCAAGGTACACGGGCAGTAAGTCAGGCGCGAGCATGGGCGCGGGTGTTGGGTTGATAAGAAGCGCGGCGCATTGCAAACCCAATACGCGCTTCACGAAAGAACTTTTGCCCGAACCCGCCGCGCCAATTAAAACCAGTTTGTTTTCCTTTGTTGCCGCTTCCCACGCGCTGACGGGGATTTTTTCGCGATATGAATATCGCCTTACATCGTCCTTTTCGGGGCGAGGTTCAGGGTTGTCTTTTTGGGCGGTGGTGTCCAGCATAATATATACATCATCCAGCGAGGCAGCATTAGAGTCGTCATCACCGCTGAAAATGCTCAACGGCACTTGGTAACATTTCCTTTGCAGGGTTCGCAGGTAGGATTCGCGGGCTTTGCGTTGCTTGTCCGCTTCGGGGTTGGGGGCTTTTTCGGTAAGATGAAGGTGCGTATGATTTTCTTGATGGTTGTCATTGACCACAGAAACACTTCCGCCTGTCATGTTATTTCCAATTGCCACGCTTCCGCCGCTTGCGCTTATATTAATGATCGGCTGCAATTCTTTTGCCAATTCGGAATTTTCCTGCAAAATCTTTTTGATTTTTGTCGCAAGAAATTTTTTCGCGCTTTCTTCGGCTGGGTCTTCGATCACTCCCTCCAGCGCGGCTTTCGCCTGACTATTTTCATCTACTTTTTTCTGTAGCTCTTGCAAAGCAGATTCAATCTTCGCTATCGCTTTTTCGTCAGGTTCTTTGCCTTGCTTCTCAAATAACTTCTTTACTGCAATTTTCCCCGCTTCGCCGAGAGCGGACTCAAGCACAATTTTTCCGCCTACAGTCAACGCTGTTATTGCTTCGGGTAAATGTTTTACGATTTCTTCTGCCAGTTGTTGCAATTGTAAAATTTCCATGCCTGCCTCTCCATGTTCGGTGATGGGTGAATTTTATCGTATTTTCTGTAACACAGGCTTAAGCCTGTGTTACAACCTGTGTTACAAAGTTAACAAAAATCTTACTGTCGCGTTATAAAATCAGTGACAGTCACTTAAAAACTACTCACAGGAGGCAACATGACAGACTCCCAACAATTCACTTTCAAAGCAGAGACCAAACAGCTGCTTAACATCCTCATCCACTCGCTCTACAAAGACCGCGAGGTTTTTCTGCGCGAATTATTATCCAACGCTTCGGACGCGATTAACAGGCTGCGCTTCGAGATGTTGACCAACGCCAACGTGCTGGATGCCGATGCCGAGTTGAAGATTCATGTCCGCGCGGATAAGGACTCGCGCACCGTCACGATTCAAGATACGGGCATTGGCATGACGCGCGAAGAAGCCATTGACCATCTCGGCGTCATCGCGCAATCGGGCGCGCGCAAATTTCTGGAAGCGGCGAAAGAAAAGAACGTGGACGCTTCGGGCATGATCGGTCAATTTGGCGTGGGCTTCTATTCGGTGTTCATGGTCGCGGAATGGGTGAAGGTCACCTCGCGTTCCTTCCATCCCGACGCGGAAGCAGTGACGTGGTACGCTACGGGCGACGACGCGTATCAAGTCAGCGCGGGCGAAATGTCCGAACGTGGAACAAAAATCGAAATCAAGTTAAAAGAAGACGCGGCGGAATTTGCGGAAGAATATCGCATCAAGAACATCATCCACAAACATTCGGATTACATCGGCTTCCCGATTTATGTCGGCGATGAAAAAGAGTCAGTGAATAAACAGACATCGTTATGGCGCACATCGCGCAACGAAATCACCGAAGACCAGTATAAAGATTTCTACCGCCAAACCACGCTGGATTTTGAAGAGCCGCTCAGTCATATCCATTTTGTGACCGACGCGCCTGTTCAACTCTACGCGCTGTTATATATCCCTTCCAAAGCCGAGCGCGGAGTTTTCGCGCTGCGCAAAGAGGATGGCTTGAAATTGTATTCGCGCAATATTTTGATTGACGATTACAACAAAGACCTGCTGCCCGAATATTTGCGTTTTGTGCAAGGCGTGGTGGATTCGGAAGACCTGCCGCTCAATGTCTCACGCGAGACCGTTCAATCCAGCGGATTGATGCCGAAGTTGAAAAAAGTCCTGACGGGACAAGTGATTAAAGAACTTGAGTCCATGGCGAAGAAGGACGCGGAAAAATACAACTCGTTTTGGGGTGAGTTCGGCGCGTATCTCAAACAGGGCATTGCCGCCAGCCCAATGGACACCGAAAATATTCAAGGCTTGCTGCGCTTTAAGACCAACTTGAATCCTGAAACGTGGTCATCGCTCGAAGAGTATGTCGGGCGCATGAAAGCCGAACAAAAGGAAATTTACTTCATTGTCGGCGAAGACTCGAAGTCCGTGTTGCGCAGCCCGCATTTGGATTATTTCCACGCGCAGGGAACGGAGGTGCTGCTGCTCACCGATCCGATGGATTCGTTCATGCTGATGGGCTTGCGAAAATATAAAGACTTCGAGTTGAAGAATGTCTCGCAGGCGGATGTGAAAATTGATGAGAAAGAGAAGGAAAAAGCCGAAGCGGAGAAAATGCCCGATACGGATTTCAATACGCTCATCGAAAAATTCAAGCAGGTCTTGGGCGAACAGGTGGCTGACGTCCGCGCGAGTTCGCGGCTTTCGCAATCTGTTGCGCGTTTGGTAGACCCCGATGGCACGATGAATCCTGAAATGCAGCGCGTGTATAAATTCCTCGGCAAAGAGTACGAAGTCCCGAAGAAAATTTTGGAATTGAATCCGAGTCACGCGATTTTGAAGAACCTGCTCAAGTTGGAAAATGCCGACTTGCAAACCGCCATCGTGGAGCAAATCTACGACAGCGCGTTACTTGTGGAAGGGCTGCACCCTGACCCGTCGAGCATTGCCCCGCGCGTGCAGAGAATCATCGAAGCGGCGTTACAGAAATAATGTCACTGCGAGCCGCGTAGCGGCGGGGCAGTCTTCTCGCAAAATAGGGAGATTGCTTCGCCCTTCGGGCTCGCAATGACAGATACAAGGGAACCATGAACCTCAAACTTTTTGAAAAACAGCAATACATTAATCTCGAAACCTTCCGCAAAAGCGGAGTAGGAGTCAAAATCCCTGTATGGTTCGCGCAGGATGGCAACGCGCTCGTCATTTGGACGGAAGTGAATTCCGGCAAGGCAAAGCGAATCCGCAACAATGGGAAGGTGCGCATTGTTCCGTCGAGCGCGTCGGGTGTGCCGAGCGGTGAGTGGGTGGATGCACAGGCGCAGGCGGATGATTCTGCAGAGGCGACGAGCCGCGCTGCAAATCTAATCAGACAGAAATATGGGTTTATGTTCAACTTCTTCGCGCTCATGGGAAAACTTCGCAAGGCAAAACATACGGCGATCAAAGTCTGGTAGGGAAACGTCCCGAAGGTTTCTTCGAAAATCCGGTTAATCTGTAATGGTCAGGAATAGGTTGCACACTTTTTTGAACCACGGAGACACGGGGT
>DZBA01000269.1 GCA_022729775.1 Anaerolinea thermophila
CCATTGATGGCGCGCGCGGCGTGCTTTTCAATGTGACAGGCGGACCGAACATGACTCTCTTTGAGGTCAACCAGGCTGCGGCCATCATCCGCGAAACCGCGCATCCCGATGTCAACATGATCTTCGGCGCAGTCATTGATCCGGAAATGGGTGACGAAATCCGCTGTACCGTCATCGCCACCGGATTTGAACGGGCTGGCGGCGTCCCACGGCGCGCGTTGGAACGCCCCCTGCGTAACGATAAGCCTGCCTCCCATGCCGGGACGATGTCTGCTTCCAATTCGCTTTTTACACGCCCAAGCGAGTCTGTCAGCGTGGGCATTGAGCATAGGTCATCGGCTGAATCAAAACCCGCATCACAGCCATCCATCAACAGCGACGATCTGGATGTCCCAACTTTCCTGAGAAATAGAAGATAAAACTTAAGTCAAAAAGACCCTAAAGGTTCGCTTTGCGAAAACCTTTAGGGTCTTTTTATTTTCCAAACATTTTTTCCAGCGCAATCCCCACTTCATTGCGCCAGCAGGTGTAGTTATGTCCGCCGCTGAATTCGCGGTAGGCAACATCATAGCCGTTCTCGCGCAAAATAGGCTGCAGGCGGCGGTTGTCTTCCAACAGCCAGTCAAAGTGACCGATGTCCATCCAGATTTTTATCTCACGCGATTGCTTGGCGCGAATCAAATCCACTGCCGCGAAATCGCGTCCCTCTGATTCAAACACACCCGATTGACTGATGACCTTGCCGAAAATTTCAGGCATCCGCAACCCCGTGTAAACAGACATTAGTCCGCCGAAGGATGCGCCGAGCGCGCCATACGCGCCAGGGTGACTTGCAAGGTCGAGTAATTTCAATTTCTTGCGCGCCAGCGGCAGGATAATATTGTCAAGCCACATGATGGTCGCATCGGAGCAGGCATATTCCACGCCGCGATGATCCCCGCCGTTTTGCAGGAACGCCATCGCAATCGGTTGAATCCGCTTTTCGTGAATCAAATTATCCACGATGATATTTAATTTTGCGCGTTCCAGATAATCCGCGCCGTCGTAAACGATGAGCAGCGGCACAGGCTCTTTGACAGGCGGACGATAAAAATATACGTCGCGTTGCCCATCGTCCGCGAGCATCCATGTCTCAACCTGGTGATGAGTCACTTTTCCACGCGCAACATTTTTCTTTTGCGCGGCAAGCAAGGTTGGAGAATGTTCGGGCATGTAAAAGAACTGGTTGTAATTCCCAAGTCCGTTATAAACTGTATTCGTATTCAGCGGGTCGGCAATTCGTTTCTTTTCACGCGGCTCATAAAAAGCATACTCAAGATACGCCGTTGCCGGTAATTCCATCGAGAATCCCCACAATCCTTTTTCGATGCGCGTCATCTTTTGCGGGTGATCCTCCCAGCCGTGAACATCATCAATTAAATGCGGCGCGGTTTTTCCCTGCCAGATGAACGTCACGCGATTCCCCTCGATGATCGGGTTGCTTTTCATGAACGTTTCGTCCATGCCAAATTTGCATATTTTTCCCGAACCAATTCTTCGGCTCTCTCCGATTCGGATCGGGACATTTTCCCGCCAAAGAGCGGCGGGACTTCTCCACGCTGAAAGCGGATTCCCAACTGCGCCTCAAACCCGTGGACGAAAGCCTGGGCTGCTGTTTCCCAAACAGTTTCCACGCCGATTACTGATTCGACTGTTGTCGCGCGTGTCAGCAATCTTTGCGCTGCAACTTCTCGCGCGGATTCATCCTTTAATACCAATGCCTGACAGATGCGAGTCAAATCTCCTGTCAGCGGAAGGGAACCATGCTGCAACACCCCTTCCTTCTTCCGCGCCTGCGCCGAGCCGATCAACTTTTTTCCATTCACGGTGATTTCATAAGTCGAAGGAACTTCAAAACAGACGGGATTCACGTAGGTCACGCTTTTAGCGTGACTTGATTGATTTTGGGATGTCATGCTGGAAGCATGACCTACCTCTTCCTTCATCTCGACAGGCAAGCCCAACTCACGCATGGCGAACATCAAAGCCTGCGCGAGACGGTTGTAAGATTCCAAAATACCGCTCGCAAGAATAGGTTCGTCCGCACTCCCTGTCACAGAGTAGGTCAATTCGTCAGTATGCAGAATCGCCCGTCCCCCAGTCAGGCGGCGGACAACTTCCCAACCGTTAGCCTTGACCCGTTCCATATCCACATCTGCAAAAGGTTGCGCGTGACCCAAAGACAAACACGGCGGATTCCACGAGTACAGCCGCAAAGTGGGCAGTGCCTCGCCGCGCTGACTATGCTCAAGGATGGATTCATCCACAGCCATATTCCATGCGCCGTTGGATGGGGGAGTGTATAAAAGCCGCCAGTTGTTCATGGATGTATTTTACTCTGATACGAAGACCTGAATAACCCCACAGGGGTGGCATGATTATAGATTGTGAAAAGATTTTACAAAAATCCCGAAGGGATGTCATGATCTCACAAGGAGCATATCATCCCTTCGGGATTGGCTTCTTTGCTGTCATGCTTCTTTGCCCAATTCTTTCAACACTTCTTCTAACATTTTCTCATCCATCTCTTCCAGCGGCGGTTTGACCACCCAGCGCGGCAGGTCGTGCGAGCGGTGCAAAAGCGCTTTCAGTGTTGGCGGGAAAGGCATGTATTTTTCAAGGATGTGTCTTTTTTCTGAAACACGCGCTTGTGTTTCAGATGGGTCTTTGCCCTCTTGATACAAGTCCCAGATTTCGCGCAAGTCAATTGAGATCAAATTGGCGAGCGCGGTGATGGCTCCCTGTGCGTGATTCTTTAATGCGTGATGAAAATGCGTGTCTGTGCCGTTGAGGACGAACAAGTCCTTGCCAAAGCGTTGACCCAGCGCCGCGCTGTAGGCTTCATCGTGAGATGAGTCTTTGATGCCTGCGAACTGAGTGGGGAATGCGTCTTTCAGGCGGGCGATCAAATCTAATGAAAAGCCGACGCCTGATGCACTGGGGATATGATAGCCAAGCAGATATTTATTGGCGGGCACAGCTTTCATGATCAATTCGCTGAACCACTTGAACAAGCCTTCGTCAGTTGCTTTGCGGAAATAATACGGAGGCAGAACAACCACGCCATCGTATCCGATGTCAAAGGCGAGCTTGGTCAGGTCAATGGTTTCGGAGAGGCTGGGAGTTCCTGTCCCTGCGAGTAATTTGAATCCAGGAAGTTGTTGGCGATAGACACGCACGGAGCGCATCAAGGTTTCACGTTCTTTGGGTGAGAAGGATGGTCCTTCGCCAGTGGTGCCGAAGAAGAGCGCGCCGTGACATCCTCGGGCGGCGAGAAATCGCAGGAAAACAGGAACAGTTTCAAGGTCGAGCGTTGAAGCGTCTTTCAGAGGAGTCACTGCCGCAGCGTAGACTCCTGCCAGCGGATGCAGATCAGACATATTTCTTTTTATCCTTCTTCACAAACTTTCGCGCGGCTTCATGCGGCGGTTGGAGCGGTTTGCCCTCTTCGGTAGATAAATAATGCTGGTGGTCGAGCGTCCACATATACATGTCGCCTTCGGTTTTGTCGGGGAAGCCTTTTAAGATATTGCTCCTGCGGATGACTTCAACGATAGGCGTATAAACTTTGTCATACCAATGTGCCACGGCTTCCTGCTCGGTGATGTCACGCTTGAGGTCGAGTCCCATAAAATACCGATGCACGGCGATGTGTTCCAACATGCGTTCAAAGCCGTCGGGGATGGTCAGCTTGATATTGGCTTCCGGGCGAATGCCGTCCAATGCGGTGCGTTCGAGGAAGTTAACTTTTGTGCCGAGGATCTCAAGGTCTTCAGTTCTGATATCAGGTGTGATGTTTACGCGCGTGGAGCACTCGCGAATCTCCGCATCAATAAAGGTCTGTCCTTGTTCGCGCGCCACAGAAACACGATGATGACCGTCCACAACGAAATACACATCCCCTACTTTATAAAGAACAATGGGGGGAAGGTGGATATCCTGATAAAAGGCGCGATCAACTTTTTGCCAGCGGTTGGCGAGTTGATCATCTTTCGGGAGGAAGGCGCGGTCAAATTCGTGATAGCGGTTCAGACTACCCGCGATCTGATCCACACGGATGGTTTTTACGCCCCGATAGATGGGACCGCCAATATGCAATTTCTCCTTGATCTCGTCGTAGGACAGCAAGGTGGTGGGACGCTGTCCCGAGAGGACAGCCATCGCTTGCTTGATAAAGGATTTGAATCGCGCTCTGCTAAAGTCTGCGCGTACCCGGGAATTTAATTCGTCTGACATAATTTTATAATCTCACTTTTCCGTCGGGTGGTGACGGTTTGTTAATGGCTCACTTCGATGGTTTTATAAGGATAGACATTCATGATCTTTGTAATGCCAATTGTAGTTTCAGGGTTGGATAGATTACGTTTATAGAAATGGGTGTGCCCGTGGAAATGGTAGCGGGGTTTGGCAATGCGGATCAGCCAGTTCAATACTTTTAGTCCGTTGTGCGCCGGGTCTGAGTCATCGTGTATGCCAAATGGCGGTGAATGGCTGATGAGAACATCGAGTGCGCGACCAAATTGCATACGATTAAGAAGCAGACGCGGGAGCAGGGTGAAAGCCCGCAGGTAGGCTTCGGACTGGGTGTATTGATTGTTGCCATTGGGGCGATAGCGGATGGAGCCGCCGAAGCCGCCGATCAGAAACTTG
>DZBA01000270.1 GCA_022729775.1 Anaerolinea thermophila
CGGTGAAGGAACTCAGGTAATCAATTGCGCCGACGAGGAACTGGCGCATTTCATCATCTGCACGCGCGGTGCGGATGAAGCCTGCCAGCGCGGTCGGAATCTTTTGTCCGCGCGCGGCGGAACTCGAAGCGCCAAAGGAACGCGTAGCGGAGAAGGAATGTAACGCGGTGGCGAGTTCGGTAAAACTTTGCACGCGCTGATAAATCGAGTCACCCATTAACTCCCAAATGATCGAGCGCCAATAATGGATCTGCTCAGGTTGTTTGAGCAACGCGGAAACTTCCTTCTGCCAATCGGCGTCCATTTTTCCTCTGGCGCCTTCGAGCAGCTTGTCAATGTCGGTGTTGAACAAATTGCGCTGCATCAACACGGCGAGGTCGGGGCGCAGCGTGGGCAATAAATCGGGGATGAAGACTCCGTCCGCGATGAAGTCGCTGACGTTCAAGCCGTGACGTCGCAACAGTTCCTGCTGGAAGAGCGGCAGGAAGCTCTCCTTCAGGTACATGTCCTCGCCGGTGCAGATGGGCACCGTGGTGGCGCGTGCCAGGCGCACATCCTGCTGGAAGAGCGGCAGGAAGCGCAGCATGGCATCCTGATCTTCGCGCAGCGCGACAAAGACACTGTTGCCAGCGGGGAAAGCGGTCTCGAGGCGTTTGAGGAATTCACCGCGCCAATCTTGATACAGGCGCAGCGCTTCCAAAATTTCATACACAGGCAGGCGCGGCAGGATGCGCTCCGCGATCATGTTATCGCGCTCGGCATCCGCGAACGTTTTTTGCGCGTAATACTCCAGCGCGCGGAACAATCCCGTCGTGAGTTGGTTGATGCCCAGCACGCTGGTCTGTGCCTGATTATGCGCGATGGCGCGCAGCAGCGTGCCTTGCTTCGAGAGCGGAATCATTTCCGCGACATTGGCGATGATTTGCTGTCCGCGGTCCACACCCGCCACGGCGCGGCGGCGCGAAGTGGGACGGTCGCGCAGCTGCGGCATCGAACGCCCGATGAAATACGAAATGATGTGAATGCCGATCACATCTTCGGGTCGCCCATAAAGGATGTGACGGAAATGTTCGGTGAGTTCTTGCAAGAAGCCTTCGTATAACGCTTCGGGCATTCCAATCGTGAGCCGCTCAAGTTCCTGCATACTGCGGCTTTGCATGTTCAAACGACTCTCGGCAAGCGTCTCCGCCGCGCGTAATAGATTCTGACGATGCACTTGCTGCGCTTCGCGGACATGATAATGCAAGTCCGCAAAATCGCGCACGGGCAGCGAGCGCAGTTCTTCGGAGATGCAGCTTTGGAAGGTGCGCAAATCACCGCCGAGGAAAATTCCCTGCAGCGGCGTGACCGCATACGCGGTGCTTTTTTGCGCGGCTTCGGGCAGGTTGCGCGCCAAACGCCGCTTATGGTTGTCGAGGGCCACAAACGCGGGCTGCCCCGCCACGTGCGAATAATATCCGCCCTGACGCTGCATCGGTTCGCCGCTGCCCAGCTTGACGCGCACCGCTTCCGCGACGCCATGCTCCGCCAGCCACGCTTGCATTTTATATTTCGCTTTGTGATATTGGAACGCGCCGTTCGCCTGGCTGATCTGCTGACTTAAGTCCGAACCCGCGATGAACACCTCGGGCAGCAGTTCACCAAAACGGCTTTGCGGAGTCTGCTCGGTGTGACGACTCTGCGTGGCGTAATCCCAAACGCGGTCGAGATATTGCGGGATGCCGCTGACCGCGTCGAGGTCTTCAAACAGCGGAATGATCCACACCGCGGGCAAATCCGCTTCGGGATGTTCGCGGCGGACTTTCTCCGCCTGGTTGATCATTTTGCGATCGAGCGCGATGAACGCCTCGGGCTTGGTGGACATGCTGACTTGCAGCGCCAGCGCCATGCCCGGGTTGCCGTACTTGCCCGCGATGGCGTTGATCTCCTGCATGTTGTACGCGGTGGTCTCGATGGCGAATTGATCGCGCGCGGTGATCATCCCTTGATGGATGCGCGGCGTAATCACGAAGCGTTTCAAAATATCGCGGTAGCCCACCGCTTCGCGCAGGAGTGGTTCCGCGGCGCGGTTCGCCTGAATTTCTGGAATCAACGCGTGGAGTTGCTTGCGCAGGCGTTTGTTCAGCGCGAAATATTTATCCAGCATCTCGCGGCGTTGACCGCGCAGCTCGATCATTTTTTTCTCGTAGCGATCATTATGCTGCCAGAGGGTGCGCGTGGCATCGCGGCGCAAGTGGAGTTGTGACGCGAGACGTTCCAGCGGCGAAGACTCAACTGCAAACGGCAGAATGCCGCGATAGCGTTGCTCCAACTGGTGCGTAAGGTGCGTGATGTTGTTCAACAGTTGGGTGAAGCGCTGGCTTTGCAGCGGCAGGCGTTCCAGTTCAAGCAGCAATTCTGGATCGAGGACGAGGTGCGGATTTGCCTGACGCAGCAATCCAAGGATACGCGCAAGGCGATGAATATTTTCCATCACTGCCGCCGCGATGAGACGATGCCCCTGCCCCGACGGGCGATTGCTGCCATCCCAATCGCTCCAAAAAGAGAGGAAGGGCGCGACCTTCTTCTCGGCGAAGAGCTCGGAATAATTTTCACCCGCGATGAGCGCGTCGAAATCCATGATGATCTCGTCGGCTTCGAGCTGCGAGTCAATGCTGACGTTATTGCCCAGAAATTCAGCGAGCAGGGCTTGTCCTGCCTTTTCCACTTTTTCAGGCGCGACTGCATGGCGGGAGATTAACGAGTCGAGCAGCGCATCGAACGCCATCTCTGCTTTCAGTGAATATTTTTGCGTGGGATGCACAGTGCGGTCATGCGTGCGTTGTTGGAATAACTGCTGACGGTTTGAAAGTGAATCTTTCATGAACTCGCGATCAAGACGGCTGGGCAGCCAGTTGCTTTCGAGCACGGCGCGGCGCATCATTTCATCGCTGATGAGCGAGCGGTCAAGCAGTCGCCTGCGGAAGATGTTCAACCGTTCAGGCGCGTAATTTTTGGCGAACTCTTTTTGCAGACGGCTGCCATCGGCGGACGGCAAATCTGTGACACGCTCGAAGGCTGGACTCTGTTGAATCTGTTTCAGCATTTTGCCGCTGAGTTCATCCCATTGGCGTAAACGTTCGTTGATTCCATCGCTGCGCGTGGATGGAATCTGTACCGAGAGCCGCTTGCGGTTATAACGCGCGTCTTCTTCGGCGATCAACCGATTCAAGTCAATCAATAAGCGGCGCGTTTTGATAAGCAATACGTCGGCATGGTCTATGCCGCCCAACGTCAGGCGGAAGGTCGCGCGTCCCGTGTCAAAACCTTTTTCGGTGCGGGCGAATGTCGCCAGCGGCAGCAGACCAATGCCGCGCCGCGCGAGTGACGAAGCCAGCCAATCGAGCGACAAGCCAAAGGGCAAACGTCCCACTTGCAAGAGCGGATACATACTGCCCGTTGGGGGAATGATGTTGAGTTCAAATGGATTGCGGTCAGCAGGTAAATTTTCAACGGCGGTCAGCAGGGCTTGTGTGCGCTCCATGAAGAGCATATTGCGCAAGCGCCAATATGTCCGCGCCGCTTCGAGGGGTCCGCGATAGAAAAGGTAACAGATAAAAATTGCGGCGAGGTTGGGCAGGATCAAATCGTTGATTTGCTTGAAGCGTTCACGCAATGCGTCTTCGCGGATTTCCACCACCGAAAGGCGCGCGCCCGCGAGGCAGTCCGTCTTCGACATCGAGTGGACGGAGATCACGCGGTCGGCGTCCTCTTCGTGGATGAGTCCTTCTCGCACAAGTTCGGACGCAACCTGCCGCACGGTTTTGATCTCGGGCAAGCCGTTGATCGGCGCGACGTTCTGATACGAGAGATCATCCACCACGTAGATTTGATGTTCCAAACAATACGCGACCAGTTTGCGAATATCTTTTTCCGCAAAGACTCTGCCAGTGGCATTGTTTGGATTATTGATGGACACACAGCCATATTGAATCCAGCGCGGATCGTTCTGGCATAACTGTTTGAGTTTGGCGATCATCGCGTCCACATCGAGCGCGAGGTCGCTGGTCAACGGGATAACGTGAACATTGGGGAAGCATTGCTCGTAAGACCAGCTCAAGTCAGTGATGAGCACATCGGTCAGTCCGCAGTGGAAGCCGAGCAAGCCCAGTCCCGTCCGCGATGAACCGCTCGCCACCATGCAGGCTTCGGGTTTATATTGCGGCTGGTGTCTGGTGAAAACACTCAGGAAACTTTGCTGGAGTTTCTTTTGCCATTCAAGGTCATGCACATTGTCAATTAACTCTTGCAGCAGTTCAAGCGCCGAACTGCCTGCAAACTCATCCACCAACCCACCTCTGGAGCGGTCTTGCATGATGCGGTTGACGAGATTCATTTTCTCATCGAGCATGTCCAGCGCGTTAGCCAGTGACTGCGCGCCCGATTGCATACGCCCTTCAAGGCGCGTCCCCGCGCGTGCTGCCAGTTGTGACAGCAGCGCTTCGGCGATGTTGCCTTCGGCGTGTTCATCCAGCCAGCTTTTGTCCGTGAAAATTTCGGCGGGCAATTTTGCTTGCTGGTCGGCTAAATTATTTTCGAGCAGGAAGTTGAGCAGTTCCACTTCCGAGGCGGATGGTGATCCCTTGAGTTGAAAGTGGACATTTTCGATGACGCTGAGAAAATCCGCGTTGCCCGC
>DZBA01000020.1:0-12139 GCA_022729775.1 Anaerolinea thermophila
TGAGCGCAAAGGGCAAAAGCCATGACATCTGTTTGGAAAGCGGACTTGTAAAAAAGCGGAAGACGCCAGGCTCGCCCGTTTCGTTGTTGAATGGCGTCCCGCCGCCATTGGGCGCGCCACCCATCGGCGGTTGTCCCATTCCGCTTTGCGGAGGTCTCATCCCTTGCGGGGCGCAGGCGGTGAAGTTTTGATTCGGCGGCGTGATACAACTTCCATTGATGGTGTTTCCATTTTTCAAGGTGAACGAACAGGAGTCGCCCAATGATAAATTCGCGCAGGCGTCAATTGCCTCTTGCGGAGCTCCGCCAGGGCGCTGATTCGCTGCGGGTGGTTGATTCATTTGCCCGTCGGCATTTTGCGGCGCGTTTCCAGGTCCGCCATTGCTCGCCAATCTCGACCCGCCGTTGTGTTCCACAATCAAACTCATCACGCTGTTGTCTTTGCTCGAACCGATGAAGGGGCGCGAGTCCGCGGGGACGAGGTCAACGATGACCGCCCACGAAAGCGAAACGAGAATCAAGAGGATGGTCGCCGCGCTCAGGCTGATGATTTTGCGTCCCCAACCCGATTTGGAACCGAAGAAATACAGCGCGTAAAAAGCGGGCAACGGCAAAAACGCCTGCGACATTTTGATATTGAATCCCAGCGCGACGATGAATCCGCCGAGCAAGACCCAAAAGATGTTTTCGGTTTCTGTTGCTTTGATGAACGCCCACGCCGCGAGCAGTAAAAAGAAAAGCAGCAACTCGTCCATGGTGTTGTTGCGATTGGTGGCGAGGTAGACGGGCGTAATCGTCATCACCAGCGCGGCGACGAGTCCCGCGAGTTCGCCCGCGTATTTTTTGACGAGGTGATAGAGGATGGGAATCCCCGCCACGCCCGCGAGGATGTTCGGCAGCGCGGTGGAAAATCCGCTGACACCGAGAAAATACGCGAAGGCGGCTTCGATCCATAATCCCAGCGGAGGTTTGTCCACCGTGACCGAGCCGCCAGGTTCCGCCGCGACGAAGAAGAAGTTGTGCCACGATTGGGTCATCGCTTCGACGGCGGCGGTGTAATAGGCGTTCGAATCGCCGATGGATTCGATGTTGTAGAAATGCAGTCCCAAAGAAAGAATCATGATGGCGATGAGAATCAATATCGCGGGCGTGATTCCAAAGCCGAGATTTTTCTTTAATGTTGAAGGCTGTGTGAGGATGGTTGCGGTTGTCATAGAAACTCCTTTTTATAAAAGACCCGATACTTAAATTTTGTGCAAAATACACTACAAGTTATCGTGGTGTTGGCTCATTAAAAACTTTTTTGTACACGGATTTGACGGATGGCACGGATGACTCCACTGAAAAAAGGTCTTTAAACACAAAGGTCACGAAGTACACAAAGGAATGTGAAAGGCATCATTCAGAATCTTGAAATTTGGAAAGGATAAACTTTTAAAACCTTTGTGACCTTTGTGTCCTTCGTGTTCAGAAAAGGTTTTTTCAGTGCAGTCACGGATTCTCACGGATTTTTTTAAGATTTATCCGTTTTTGTCCGTGCAGTCCGCGTACAAGATTTTCGGTTTCGAGTGAAAGGCAAAAACAAATTGTCAGGTCTGCTGATCTTGATTTTATATCCCCCCGCCCGAACGAGTGAGTGAACCCAATCACGAATTTTCGCCGCCATCCATGACAGGCGTCATGGGTCGCGGCTTTAACTCATTACAACGCACACATTCCCAACACAATTCTCCATGATATGATTTGAACATGCCCAGTCAAGACTCAACCCGCATTTTACGAATCGCCGCGTGGATTTGGATCGGCTTCCTGCTTGCGATGGCGCTGATGGATTTTGTGTTATATACGCAGATTCAGCCGCCCGCGCAAAATGCGCCGACGTTAATCGCGCCGCGTCCCCCGCAGAATCAACAACCCGACCCGCTGCGCCAGCAGCCCGACCCATTGCGCGCCCCGCGAATTCCATTGATTCCCGTTTATATGTTTTATGCCGCAAATGGTTTGGTCGCGTTTGTTTTTTTGCTCTTCACGCATTGGGTTGTTGTCCAACAGGCGCTTCAGCGCGCGTTTTACCCGCTGCTCCTGTTCATCATCACCGCCGCGCCAATTTTCATCAACGTATTCATCACGCCAAATTTCCCACCAGGTCCGCTGGCAAACGCCGAAGGCATGGCGCTTCGGCAACTTCCGATTCTATTCGTTGCGCTTGCGTTGGTCGCGTATGAATACCAACTCAATCACGTCATTTTTTACAGCGTCGCCGTGACAACGCTGGAACTCGCGCTGATTTATTTCAGCCGCATCGAATCGCGCAATATGTTCGTGTTCACATTTATCGCCATTATCCGCACCATCAGTTTTATCGCGCTGGGAGTCTTCATCAGCCTGTTGGTTTCGCGTTTACGCGAGCAACAAGGCTCTCTTAAAAAAGCAAACGAAAATCTCGCGCATTACGCCTCGACTCTGGAACATCTCACCGTCAGCCGTGAGCGCAATCGACTCGCGCGCGAACTGCACGACACGCTGGCGCACTCGCTCACCGCAATTTCCGTCTCGTTGGAAACAGCCAAAGCCTACTTCGACATTGACGCGGAAAAATCCCGTGCGCTGCTGGATAGGTCGCTCGAAGCGACCCGCGTCGGCGTGGATGAAACCCGCCGCGCGCTGAAATCGCTGAGGTCAAACGCGCTGGAAGATTTGGGGCTGCGCCTCGCGCTGCAACGCCTGGCGGAATCTGCGTCCGCGCGTTTTCATCTCGAACTTGAACTGAACCTGCAAGACCCGCTGCCTTTTCTCAGCCCCGACGTGGAGCAGACCATCTACCGCATCGCGCAGGAATCCATCGAAAATATCACCCATCACTCGCGCGCGAAAAAATTCAGCGTTCAACTTTTTCATGACGCAAACACGACCCTCATCATTCAAGATGACGGTATGGGATTCGATATGAAGTCCGATATTTCTTCGGGACATTTTGGGCTGGTGGGCATCCGCGAACGCGCCGAACTGGTCGGCGGAAAAGTAAAAATTCAAAGCGCGAAAAATAAAGGCACAAAAGTTACACTGATGATATAAAAAGGAATCCGCAAGTTCTACTTGCGGGAGTCCAGAAGTAAAACTTCTGGACTCCCTATTGACGACATGGATATAATCCGCTTATGAAAATTCTCCTCTGTGACGACCAATCCGTTATTCGCGATGGTATGGAAATGATGCTGAGTCTCGAAAAAGATTTTCAAGTCATCGGTGCGGCGCAAGACGGCGCGGAAGCCGTTGAACTTGCCGAACAAAAAAAGCCCGACCTCATCCTCATGGATTTGAAAATGCCGGTGATGAACGGCATCGAAGCCACGCGCGAAATCCGCGCAAAATTTCCCCACATCAAAATTCTAGTGTTGACCACTTACGACGATGACGAATGGCTGTTCGATGCGATTCGCGCGGGCGCGTCGGGCTACCTGCTCAAAGATACGCCGCGCCAAAAAATCGTCGAGGCGATTCGCGGCACGATGGACGGCAAATCTTTTGTTGACCCCGCCATCGCGGGCAAATTGCTCAATCAGGTGGCAAGCAAGCAAACCCAACCGACCTCCATCCTTGCGGAAAAACTCACCGAGCGCGAATTGGATGTGCTGCGCTTGATTGCCAAAGGAATCTCGAACGGCGATATCGCCAAACAATTACACTTATCCGAAGGCACAGTGAGAAATCACGTCAGCGCGATATTGGAAAAATTAAACGTCTCAGACAGAACGCAAGCAGCGGTGATTGCCATTCAGCATGGACTGTAATTGGAGTCCAGAAATAGAACTTGCGGAGTTTCCCAATTTTCATAAGAGAGCATTTCTTAATTCTTTTTTGTACACGGATTTGACAGATTACACGGGAGACTGCACTGAAAAAACCTTGTCTAAATACGAAGGACACAAAGGTTTTAAAAGTTTATCCGTGAGCATCCGTGAAATCAGCGTAATCCGTGTACTTAAGAAACAGTCTCGAAAGAAGGAGTCATTCATCATGAGCGACCATAAAAATATCGAAGCCGAACGCCGCAGGCGCGGCGAAACACCATCAGGACGCGCCGAAGCCCCGCGCCGCGAATCAGGCGGGGGCGGAGGATTTTCCCCGCGCCCGTCGGGAGGATTCCCTTCGCGCGGCAAACAAGCCGGGGGATGTGGAAGCATCCTGCTTTTCATCATCATTATCGCGGTTTATATCTTCTCCGATGGACAGGTTGATCTGACCGGCGGAGGAATGAGCGGCGGCGATTCACAGCAGCCATACGCGCAGCAACCCGACGCAGAATATGTGCCGCCCGTTTCGAACTTCACGCCGCCTGTGCCTTCTTCGGGCGCAGGTCAAACGTGGACGATCATGATGTATCAAGACGCGGATGATCAAATTCTGGAGAAGGACATCTTCGTGGATTTCAACGAAGCCGAGCGCGTGGGGTCAAGTGACCGCGTACGCATCGTCTCGCAGATTGACCGATTCGCGGGCGCGTATCAAGGCGACGGCAATTGGACCGGCGCGCGCCGTTATTACATCACACAGGATAATGACCTGAACCAGATCAACTCGCAGATGGTGGAAGACCTCGGCGAAGTGGATATGGCGCAAGGTGAATCGCTCGTTGAGTTTGTGCAATGGGCGGCGCAAAATTTCCCTGCTGATAAATATGTGCTGATCCTTTCTGATCATGGCATGGGCTGGCCCGGCGGATGGAGCGACCCGAACCCCGGCGGACGTGACGGCAGCCGCGCGCCGCTTGCCGCGCGCATGGAAAACAACATCTTCTTAATGGAGTTGGATGCCGCGCTCGAACAAAGCCGCGCCGTATCGGGCATTGACCAGTTCGAGATGATCGGTATGGACGCGTGTCTAATGGCGCAGTTGGAAGTGATGGCGGCGCTGCAACCGCACGCGCGTTACGCGGTCGCTTCTGAAGAGACCGAGCCTGCGCTGGGCTGGGCGTATGCTTCCTTCCTCGGCGATCTGGTCACGAACCCCGATATGAGCGGCGCGGAATTAAGTCAACGCATCGTGGATAGTTACATCCGCGATGACCAGCGCATCGCAGACCCTGCCGCGCGCGCCGACTTCATGCAGGGCGGTTCTCTGCTCGCGGGAATTTTCGGGCTTGCGCCTTCATCGCCCGAACAGATCATCGCGCAGATGGAACAGAACGTGACCATCTCTGCCATTGACCTTTCCGCGCTGCCCGCGTTGATGAACAGCACGAACAACTTCGCCTTTCAACTGCAAAACGAAGACCAGCGCCTTGTTGCCGAAGCGCGCAATTACACACAGTCATACACCAGCATCTTCGGCAAGGAAGTTCCGCCCGCGTACATTGACCTCGGACATTTCGCGGTGTTGGTCGCGAACAACTCCAACACGCCCAAAGTGAAACAAGCCGCGCAGCAACTTGTCGCGGATTTGAAAAATGCCATCGTCGCGGAAAAACACGGCGCGGGCAAAAAAGGCTCGACGGGACTCGCGATCTACTTCCCGAACTCGACGCTGTACTCCTCCCCGCTCGCGGGACCGCAATCGTACACCGTCATCGCGGAGCGCTTCGCGTCTGAATCGTTGTGGGATGATTTCCTTGCGTTCTTTTACATGGACAAAAGTTTCGACGCGCAAACGCGCGCGCCCTTCGTCCCCGCCGATGGATATTCCGTGCGCTCGCCCGGACTGGGAAAGATCAACATCTCGGAGATCACCAAGTCGAGCGACACTGCCGCGCCCAACGAACCTGTGAAGTTAAGCGTGGATGTGACCGGCGAGAACGTCGGTTATATCTATCTCTTCGTCGGATATTATGACGCCGCGTCCAATTCGATTGCGGTGCTGGATACCGATTATCTCGAAAGCCCCGACACGCGCGAAGTGAACGGCGTGTATTATCCCGTGTGGGGAAATGATTTTACGCTTTCGTTCAATTGGGAACCGACCGTGTTTGCCATCAACGACGGAAATACAACCGCCACCGCGCTCTTCAATCCGCTGACGTATGGCGCGAGTTATGAGCAGACCACCTACGCAGTGGACGGCACGTACACCTTCGCGGATTCGGGTCAGGCGGTGAACGCGCAGCTGCATTTCCAAAACGGGAATCTCGTGCAGGTCTTCGGCATGACCGGCGCAGATGAAGCCGCCGCGCCGCGCGAGGTCACACCTCAAAGCGGAGATACGTTTACGCTTGCCGATAAGTGGTTGAACATCACAGCAGCGAACACAACAGAAACAGAGTATCTGCCGGGCAAGACCTTCACCTTCGGCGAGCAGCCCTTCAAATGGGATACCCTGTATGCCGCCGCCGGTGATTACATGGTCGGATTCATCATCGAAGATTTGGATGGGAATCAATATCCCGTGTATACGCAAATTACAGTGAAATAAAACGCAGAATGCAGAATGAAGATTTTTTATTCTTCATTCTGCATTCGATACTCTACGTTTATTCTTACCCCTTCATTCTCAAATCCCATGTTTATTCGCATTCTTTACTATGGATTTCGTATTTACTGTTTCTTCTTCCGCCCTGTCCGCATTGGCGTGCGGGCGATGATGATTCAAGACGGCAAGGTGTGGCTCGTGCGCCAGACTTACATGCCGGGCTGGTTCATGCCCGGCGGCGGGGTCAAGCGCGGAGAGACTCTCGAAGACGCAGCCCGCCGCGAAGCGCGGGAAGAAACCGGCGCGGCGTTGGGCGAGATGAAATTGCTCGGCGCGTACACCAACTTCACCGAATGGAAAACCGACCACAATGTCGTCTTCATCTGTCATGAATTTGAATTCAAAGGTAAACCCGACTCCGAAATTGCGGAGCTGCGCGCTTTTCCGTTGGATGAATTACCCGATGACTTGTGGCTCGGTCATAAGCAACGATTACAGGAATATCAGTCAGGCATGTTGCGCCAATTTGGAGAATGGTAAATGACAAAACTGCTCTGGGAATTATTTTGGGTTTTTTCACGGGTGGCGCTCATCTCATGGGGCGGGGGTCCCGCCTCGATGGGATTAATGCAGCGCGAGACCGTCCACGCGGGCTGGGTCACCACAGAAGAATTCGCCGATGCGCTGGCAATTGGCAATGCCTTGCCGGGTCCCATTGCGCCGCAAGTCTCGGCATATATTGGCTACAAAATAGCTGGCACATGGGGAGCAATTTCCGCAGTGACGGGAACTGTGCTGCCGACCACCCTCTTAATGCTGGTGATGGTCATCTTTTTCTTCGGCATCAAAGACAGCCCCGCCATTGCCGCCATGCTCAAAGCCGTGCGACCGATTATCGTGGGTCTATTATTGTGGACGACCTACGTCATGGCGGTTTCGGTTTTCAGCGTGGGAAAACTCGGCTGGGTGAAAGGCTTGGGAACGAATTGGGATAAAGTCCTCATCGCTCTTGTCGCGTTTTTCATCCTGACCCTGACCGAAGTCAACCCGGTCTGGCTGGTGGTAGTAAGCGCGGTCTTTGGCTTCCTAGTATATAGATAAGTTGTTATTAATCCACCTATTGACATCCGATTTATTTTGTGACATACTCACGTCATTATTGGGGGCAAACAAGTGAATTGCCATCCTATGAAAGGAGGAGGTGATGTCTAATATGAGTAGTTACCAACCCAGCGCCGTGACATCCCTCCTCAAGATTTAGGGAAGTCACGGCGCCAACCCCATACCGTCATCCGCAAGGGTGGCGGTATGGCTTTTAAGCGGCAACAAGCCGCGCCCAATGATAAAATTCGCGCATGAAACTCAATTGGAAATCATGGACGGGCGTCGTCGCCGGCGCGAGCCTTTCCCTTCTCATGGTGTTTGCAAACCAACTCGGCTTGGATAACACCCCAACCTGGGGCGGCAAGCGCAGCCTTATTTTTTTGATCGGCGTTGTTGTCATTACAGTCTCCCTGCTGTATCGCAAGGAAAATTTCATTGGACAAATCATCCATTCACCGTTGTTCGCGGCAGGCTTATTAAGCGCGGGAATCATCACCTATTATTTTTGGGGCGTGACCATTGGCACATGGCGGACATGGTTTCATGAGACCAGTTATTACGATTTACAAGCAACCGCGTTTCACGGCGGACAAATCGCGCTGAACATCAAACCCGACCCGCGCCTGCTTGAATTCAAAGGCTTCGATGTTTACGAACCGGAAAACCGCGCGGGCATTCCAATTTTATGGGATGCGACGCTTTATCACGGGAACTATTATCTTTACTGGGGACCGGCGCCCGCGCTGTTTCTCGCCCTTATAAAGTTCTTCTACGCTGAAGAAGTGGGCGACAGCGTATTAACCTTTGCGTTTCTTAGCGGCACGTTTCTTTTTCTGGTTTTGCTTATTCTCGCCTTATGGAAAAAACATCACGCCGCGCTTCCAACCTGGGCGGCGCTGCTGGCGATTGCATACGCGGGGCTGGTCAACCCGATGACCTACATCCTCTTCGAGCCGCGCATTTACGAAGCCGCAATTATTGCCGCGCAATTTTTCCTCATCGGCGGGACGTATTTTCTCCTGACCGCATTTGATCGTCCTTCCGCGCCGCGACTCGCGCTGGCGGGTTTCTTCCTGACCTGCGCCGCAGCCTCGCGCACCACGCTCATCCCCGCCATTGGATTCCTCGCGCTGGCGGCGTTGATGTGGGCAGTTAAAACCCAACGTGCAAACGCGGTGAAATTCAGCGCGGCATTCGCAGTTCCATTGTTGATAGGCGCAATGAGTTACGCGGCGTACAATTACGCGCGCTTCGATTCAGTTTTGGAGTTTGGGCTGCGTTATCAAATCACAAGCTATAACCTTTACAAAGATTTGGATAAAACTTTTTCGCTTGCATACATCCCGCCAAATCTATACAAAAATTTATTCAACCCATTCGAGTTGCGGGATACATTTCCATATATTTTCCCCACCCGCTGGCTGGGACCGCGCTGGCTGGAGGAAGGATACCCAACTTTTTATTTGCTGCTTGCAGAAAGCATCACGGGGATTTTCGTTGGCAGCCCGTTTATGTTCTTTGCGTTCGTGAATGTCACGCGGCGCAAAGCGGACGAATCCACGCGCTGGATTCTCGCCGCGCTGACCGGCTCCGCGCTGCTGAGTTTTTTCATGCTGCAAGCCTTTTTCTTTACCACCATGCGCTACCTGCTGGATTTGATTCCCACCCTGAGTTTGATTGCCATTCTCGGTTTCTGGCAGGGACTTGACTTGCTCCAACACCGGCGTTTTGAAAAATTTTCATACATCACATTGGCGGGTATCCTATTCTTCTACGGATTAATTCTCAGTTTCGCGCTTTCCATTTCCGCGCATTTCGAACAAATCCGCGCGGTGAATCCAGAAATGCTGAAAGAATGGACGATGATGTTCAATTTGTTTTTCAAATAAGGGAACTTGAAAAATCACATGTTACAATTTGAAAAACATACCGGGTCGAGGAGCTGCCCATGCTGACCAAATACGACGAAATCCAAATCCCGGATCGCGGTGATCCGTTCATCAACGACAAGTTGGGAAGAAAAAAACTTGCCGAAAATTTAACGCGCCTGCTGCAATCCACGCGGCAGCCTTTTGTCATTACGCTCGAAGCCCCCTGGGGAACGGGCAAAACCACTTTCATTCATCTATGGAAAGCTTATTTAGAATCGTTTGGGCATACCTGCCTGTATTTCAACGCGTGGCAAAATGATTTTGTCGAAGACCCGTTGATTGCCTTCGTGGGCGAAATCAACAAAAAAATGGCAGAGAGAAAAACGCAGGGCAAGATGGGAATGCAATTGAAAAAATTGCAACTCATCGGCGGACAGCTCGTCCGCAATACGCTGCCGCTCACCATTCAAGTCGCCACACAAGGGCTGCTGAATCAAGACGCGGTAAAGCAAGCCTCCGATTTTTTATTTGCAAACAAGAAAGAAATCGCGGGATTCGTCTCTGACATTGCGGAAGAAAAAATCAAGCAGTATGAAACCAATAAAAGCGGAATCCTCGAATTCAAAAAGGAACTGGCAGCCTTTGCAAAATCGCTTGCATCGAAGCCCAACGCAAAGCAGCCGCTGGTCTTCTTTGTGGATGAACTCGACCGCTGCAAGCCCGCGTTCAGCATTGCCATGCTGGAAAGAATCAAGCACGTGCTAAGCGTGGAAGGAATCGCCTTTGTCGCCGCAATCAACCGCGCCCAACTCGACCATTCCATCAGGTCAATTTATGGACCAGAGACAGACACAGACGGCTACCTGCGGCGCTTCGTAGATTTCAGCGTCCGCCTTCCCTCGCCAGATGTTGAAATCTTTTGCGACTCCCTCTTCGAGCGGCTCGACTTGCAAAAACTTTTCGCCAACCGCGAAAACAACATTCAGGAGCAGGAGACGCTCTTGAAAATCTTCGTCAAACTTGCGCGCGGGTATCGGTTTAGTTTGCGCGTCATCGAGCAATGCTTCACCGAGATCAATCTCATCCTCAGGATGACCCCATCCACCGCGACGATTCATCCCAGCCTGCTGTCTTTTTTAATTGCCTTCAAATCCCACAACCCGCGCCAGTATGACCTGCTCGGCGGGAGCCTCACCTACCCCAATATCAAAGAATTGTTGAAGACCATTGCGCGGGATTTGGATATGACCGATCATGACATCGTATGGACGATGGCGCAGTTCGCTTCGTATTTGCTCTATGGGTATCTCGAAAATGTGGATCATATCAAAGGCGCGGTCATAGATTTGAGCGCCGACCCCGAAAGCGAATCATACATCGCCCCGTTCATGCAAATCGTCAAACAAATGGAAGGCGACCACAACGTCATCCGCGATTTGGTCTCGATGCTGAACATGGCGGCATAAAAGGACAAGTAAATCATGGATGCGATTTTTATCATTATTCTGGTTGGGTTGGCGGGCGGCGTGGCAGTGGGGCTGCAAAGTCCGCTGGCGAGTATGATGAGTCAACGGCTTGGGATGCTCGAAAGCGTTTTCATCGTCCACATCGGCGGCGCGCTGTTCGCGCTGCTGCCCCTGTTATTTTTTTACGGCGGCGGAAAGTTAAGCCAGTGGCGCAGCGTCCCCTGGTACGCGCTCTTTGCGGGCGCGTTTGGTTTGGTGGTCATTGCCGCCATCAGTTATATGATTCCGCGCATCGGCGTCGCAGGTTCGATTATTACCGTGGTCGCTGGTCAATTGCTGGTGGGGACAGCCCTCGACTATTTTGGATGGCTGGGCGCGGCAGAACGTCCGCTGGACGCGACGCGCATCATCGGCTTGGGCGTTGTCATGTTTGGCGTGTGGCTGACTGTTAAATAAGTAGGACGGGCTTAAGCCCGTCCTGTAGTTTTATTCCGCTTCGACCACTTCTGAGTCGTGGGTGATTTCCACTGCGTCTTTCAAGGTGTTGTACACGGAGCAGTATTTTTCTTCGCTGATCAAAATCGCCTTGCGGAGTTTTTCCGCGTCAATGCCCTTGCCCACCGCCTTGTAGTGGATGTGGATTTTTCGGAAGCGCCAGGGCGGGTCGTCGTCCTGCGTGCTTTCCGCGCTGACTTGCAACTCGCGCAAATCCTGTTTTTGCTTGCCGAGGATTTCCACAATATCGTGAGAAGCGCAGCCGATCAACGCCAGCGGCAGCAAATCAGAAGCGCTGACGCCTTTGGGTTTCATGGGGAATTCATAACCGTCCTTATCGCTAAGGATGAAACTTTTTTCGGTATCCCAATTGAGATTGACAATTTTTGCAACCATATTATTTTTTCTCTCTTAACTTTGCCAAAATTTTTTCGATATGATCCGCGTTTTCGGGCGTGGGGTCCCAGTGAAAACGCAGGATGGGAAAAGCGCGCAATTCGACCTTCGCCGCGAGTTGTTTCCGCAAAAAGCCCGCCGCCGATTTCAAGCCCTCGATGATTTCCACAGAGCGTTCCGCGCCTTCCAGCGCGGAGACGTATACGTCTGCAAAGGCAAGCTCGCGGTCTATCTTCACATCCGTGACGAAGATTTGTCTCAGGCGCGGGTCGTTGATTTCGCGGATGAGCAGCCCCGAAAGTTCCTGGCGGATGCGATCCGCAATACGTTGAAGTCTAATTCCTGATGGCATGTGTACCTTAGATAAAGTTGCAGGTTGAAGATTGCAGGTTATAGGTTGAAAGTT
>DZBA01000020.1:12239-18445 GCA_022729775.1 Anaerolinea thermophila
AGGTTGAAAGTTGATTCGAGTAAACCTTCCAACCTTCCAACTTTACACCTTGAACCTTCTCCTACTCCACAACATAACAAACTAACTGGTCGCCGGATTGGATGTCGCTGAAATTTTTGAAGCCGACGCCGCATTCATATCCTTGACGAATTTCCTTAACGTCGTCTTTTTCGTGGCGCAGGGATGAAAGGTCGCCTTCGTAGACAACATCCGCGCCGCGCTGCAAGCGGACTTTCGCGCCGCGCTTGAGCTCGCCATCGGTCACTTTACAGCCCGCGACGCGCCCAAATTTGGAGGCGGCAAAGACTTGAAGAACTTGTGCGCGCCCGATGATTTTCTCGACGAGTTTCGGCTCTAACATACCGTTGAGCGCCTTGCCGATGTCTTCGGTCATGCGGTAGATGATTTCATACAGGCGGATGTCTACGCCTTCTTTTTCAGCCATGCGGCGCGCATCTACATCCGCTTGGACGTTGAATCCGATCACGATGGCGCTGGAAGCAGAAGCGAGCATGACATCATTGACGCTGATGTTGCCCGTTTCCGCGTGCAGGATGCTGACGTTGATTTCGCCCTCGCCAAGTTTGTTCAATTCTGTAACGATGGGGTCGAGCGAGCCTTGCACGTCCGCTTTGACGATGAGGTTCAAGCCCTTGGCTTCGCCTGCCTTTACATTGGCAAACAAATCTTCGAGCGAGACTTTCTTTCTGAATTGCGCTTTTGTCTTTGCTTCGTCCAAACGCTCGCCGACAATGGCGCGCGCGATTTTTTCAGATTCAACCACGGCAAAGATGTCGCCAGCGGATGGCACGTCATTAAGTCCCGTCACGGCAACCGGCGTAGAGGGACCGGCTTTCTTGATGGGTTTGCCTTTGTAATCGGTCATGGCGCGCAGTTTTCCATACGCGGTGCCAACCACAACCACGTCGCCTGTTTCGAGCGTCCCATTTTGGACAAGCAGCGTGGCGATGGTGCCTTTGCTTTTATCGAGCTCGGCTTCGATGACTGTGCCAAGCACTTTGCCGCTGGGGTTGCCTTTGATGTCGTTGCTGTCTGCCACGAGCAGAATGCCTTCGAGCAAATCGTCAATGCCTTGTTTTTGCTTGGCAGAGACCGGCACGACCATTGTGTTACCGCCCCAATCATCGGGGACAAGTTCCTGTTCGGCGAGCTGCTGTTTAACGCGGTCGGGGTTTGCGTTGGATTTATCCACCTTATTCAACGCGACCATGATGGGGACACGCGCCGCTTTTGCGTGGGCGATTGCTTCTTTGGTTTGCGGCATTACGCCATCATCGGCGGCGACAACCAGCACGACAATATCCGCGCCTTGCGCGCCGCGCGCGCGCATCTGCGTAAATGCGGCGTGACCGGGCGTATCGAGGAAGGTGATCAACCGTCCCTTTTTTTCAATTTGATATGCTGCAATGTGCTGCGTGATTCCGCCGGCTTCCCCTGCGGCTACATCTGTCTGGCGGATGGCGTCCAATAGGCTGGTTTTGCCGTGGTCTACGTGACCAAGAATGGTGATCACCGGCGGGCGCGGTTTGAGGAGCGCTTTGTTTTCATCCGCAATCATTTGCCGCCAGAGCGGTACTTCACCGGTCTCGACCTGCTTTTCTTCTTCTGCGACTTCAAGTACGGCATCAAAGCCATATTCCCCAACTACGATGGCGGCGGTGTCAAAATCCACCGTTTGGTTAATGGTTGCCATCACGCCGTTTGACATTAATTTTTTAATCAGGTCAATTGGGCTTTTTTCAATCTTCTGCGCCAGATCGCGTATCACGATGCTGGCAGGTAGTTCAAGTTTGCGTCCATTGCTGCTCATAAGCCACCTCCTTCTGGTGTGCGAATCCCAACGCGCAGGATTTGCTTTTCTTCAATGACCGGGATGGCTATGAGCGAGTGGCTATTCGTTCATGGGGCTATCGCCGGTCTCTACGTGGGGTAGGGTGTTCATAAAATCTTCCAGTTGCGCGCGATCCTTTTGGGTTAACTCGGCTTTGAGCGCATGTGCCAGCGCGCCTCTTAATCCGCGCGTCCAGCATTCGCGCTGGTCGTGCAGGTATGCGCCCCTGCCAGCTAGTTTCCCGGTCGGGTCAATTTTAATCCCTTCGGTGGTGCGTACGATCCGTATCATATTCCTTTTGGGAAGGACTTCACGGCATCCTACGCACGTCCGCTGGGGTATATGTTTTACGCGGTGGGCGGGTTTCTTTTTCACCTTTATTCTTTATTTCTGGAGTCCGCCTGCAAAGAGACGGACATAACTCCAAAGTATTGGGTGGGAATGGTTATTCCCAAGTCTCTTCTTCGTCGCCGCGTTTGTGAATCTTGCGTCCAACCACAGTGCCGAGGCTTTCGTCGAATTCCAATTCAACAGATTTCTTCTTGCCCTTTTTGCCCTTTTTGTTTTTATCGAGCGAGTCGTCGTCTTCGGACGCGGGGGTTTGGAATATCTCGGGCTTGATTTTGAACAGTTCATCTAGCACGACGCCGTCTTTTGCATTCTCGGTGTCTTCTTCTTCGACGACCTTCTTCGCTTCTTTCTTCCCTTCGGCGGATTTCTTCGGCGCGGGTGTTTCTGCTGCTGCAACAGGTTCGGCGGGAGCTGCAGCCGGCGCGGTTTCTGTCGCCTCTGTCGCTGCGGGCGCGGTCTCCACCGCCGCTACTGCGACAGGTTCTTCCACCTTGACGGGTTCACCCGGTTCGGGCTGGGCTTCAGGTTCAGGTTCGGGGAAGGTCAGCGCGGCAAGGGCTTCTTCGACATTTTGGATTGCCTTCGCGCCAATGCCTGCCAATCCTAATACTTTATTTGGGTTGGTCTTGAGCGTAAACATCAATTCGCCGACGGTTTCATAGCCCGCTTCGGTGAGGATGTTGCAAATATGTTCCTTGATGCCCGATTCGTACATGGACATTTTGAACGCGGCAAGCGGAACATCTGCGCGCACTGCTGAGACGCGCTCTTCTTCCACGCGGACTGATTCTTCCTTCGCTTGAATGGTGCGGCGTTCTACGCGGTCAACGAACTGACCGAGCGCGGCGTATTCCTCCGGCGTGACCGGGCGGTTTTCGGCTTTCTTGGCGAGGATTTCTTCCATCTGCGGAAGCGCTTCCACGGCTGCGGGCAGCATCTCGGCAAGTTCGGGTTTATCGCGCAGTTTCTTAATCGCATCCCCGCCCGCTTCGGTCAGCGATTTGATGTCAATGCGCCAGCCGGTCAACTTGGCGGCGAGTCGCGCGTTTTGCCCGTCGCGCCCGATGGCAAGGCTGAGCTGGTCTTCGCCGACGACAACGGTTGCAGTGTGCGCGCCTTCATCTTCGGCAAGGTATACGCCGGTTACGCGCGCGGGGCTGATGGCTTTGGAGATGTAAACAACGGGGTCTTGATCCCATTGGATGATGTCAATTTTTTCGTCGTGCAGTTCTTTGACGATGGCTTGAATACGCACGCCTTTGATGCCCACGCACGCGCCCACCGGGTCAATGCCGGTTTGCGTGGCAGATACGGCGACTTTTGCGCGCGCGCCGGGTTCGCGGGAAATGGCGCGGATTTCGACAATGCCGTGATAGATTTCCGGCACTTCGTTTTCGAGCAGGCGGCGCAGGAAGTTGCGATGCGCGCGCGAGAGGACGATTTGCGGTCCGCGCGTGCCGTCTTTGACTTCCATCACCACCGCGCGGATGCGGTCATGCAGTTTGAGTTTTTCGCCGGGAATTTTTTGGGTGTTGGGCATTACGCCTTCAGCCTTCATATCGAGACCGATGGTGACGCCCTGCGCGTTGCTTGCCTGCACCAAGCCGGAGACGATTTCACCGATTTGGCGTTCGAAGTATTGCATCTGGTTGGAGCGTTCTGCTTCGCGGATGCGCTGTTGGATGACTTGACGCGCCGTTTGCGCCGCCACGCGACCAAAATCTGTGGGCGTGGATTCGACCACGACCATATCGCCGGGCTGCGCTTCGGGTTTGATTTTGCGCGCTTCATCCAATGTAACTTCGGTGCGCGCGTCTACGACGGCGTCTTCGACGACTTCCTTCTCCGCGTATACAATGACCGCGCCAGTGTCGGGGTCGAGTTTCGCTTCCACATATTGCGCTGTGGACGCGTTCACTGCCCGCCGATATGCAGATACCATCGCGGATTCGATTGCTGTAACTACGACATCCTTTGCGAGTTGTTTTTCTTCCAAGACCTCATTGAATGCCAGCGCGAAATCATTTTTTGCCATGCTGCTTACTCCATTACTCCTATTTACAAGCAGAAAAGTGGGGGTGACCCACTTTTCGGTGTCGTCTCTATGGGGTTTTCCTTACACGCAGGATTTTAGCATAGAGGCATGGAAGGCGCAAGGGATTTTTTATAATGAGATGCAAGCCACGCGCGGGAGTATAATTTCAAAAGGAGATTAATTGTAATGGATATGCACAACACAAAAGGGAAACTATGAACTGGATTGGTGAAATTGCCGGGCTTTCCGCATCCTTTCTTTTTGCAATTACCGCCATCATCTACACAAACGTAGGGCGTTTGGTTGGCTCACAAATCACCAACCGAATGCGCATCTCGTTTGCCTTGCTCTACCTGCTCATCTTGAATTTGATTCTCTTTCGCGAGCCGCTGCCCTTCTCCGCAGACTCTTCGCGCTGGGCTTGGCTGATGATTTCCGGCATCGTCGGGCTGGCGCTGGGAGATATGTTCCTCTTTCAATCTTTCATTTCTGTTGGGGCGCGTCTCGGCAGTTTATTGTTAAGCCTTGCCCCCATCTTCGGCTCTGTTATCGCGTGGGTTTTCTTCGGCGAGACGCTGACCTTCATGCAAATCGTCGGCATCACGCTGGCGCTCGCGGGAATCGGATGGGTGGTCATGTCACATGAAGAACCGGAAAACACCCCGCGCGGACATACGCAGCGCGGAGTCATTTTCGGCATCCTCGCCGGGCTGGGGCAAGCGGCGGGCTTCGTCCTCTCCAAACAGGGCATGACGGAAAACTTTCCGCCGTTTCAAGCAAACGCAGTCCGCATGTTGGCAGCGGCGATCTTCGTCTGGTTGTGGACTGTCTTGCAAGGACAGGCAGGCGCGACATTTTCCACAATTCGCAAACATCCGCGCGCGCTGTGGTTGATAGCCATTGGCGCGTTCATTGGTCCCGTATTGGGAGTAACCTTATCGCTGCTGGCAGTGCAGCGCGTGGAAGTTGGCATCGCCAGTACCTTGACCGCGCTATCGCCTGTGGCGGTCATTCCCATCAGCTACTTTATGTTCAACGAGAAAGTTGGCTGGCGAGCCATTGCCGGCACCCTGCTTGCAGTGGCGGGCGTGGCGATGTTATTCCTCGCTTGAAACCCTCGGCGCGTTTTTGCGTATGCTGAATGGAGAAATTATGATTCATCGTTACGAAATCAACGGCTTGACCGTGCAGACCGGCGACATCATCTGCACGATGAACGGCAAACCCGATATTCTGCCGGGCGAGTTTTGGCGGCTGGTGGGCAAGCTTGTCCCCGGTGATGTAGACCACGTCGCCATGTATCTCGGACCCAACGGACGCTGCATCGAAGCGGGCGCGCTGGGCGTGGTCACATTCGAGGTAAAAGACGGCGTTTGGGATTCGGAATATTTGATGAAGAGGCGCGGACACCTCGTGGATACTTTTTACGGCATCGCCTATCCGCTTGCCGGGCGCGGACTTTCATCCGAACTCGAAGATCAACTCCGCGCGGATATTTACGCTTTTGCGCTTTTGCAAGTCGGGAAGTCCTACAACCTGAATTTTCTCAACTCGGACACCGATGACGCTTTTTATTGCAGCCAGTTGATTTATCGCGCGTACTTGCGCTGCGGCATTGACTTGAACACCGGCATGGCGATGGAAGCGCTGCCTGGCACAAACCAAATCATTTATCCGCAGGAAATTTGGGATGAGTGTATTCACAGGCTGGCGCAGCCGTTATCCATCCACAACGGCGGTTGAAGAGACAGCAATTCCAATTATGAACATGTCATTGCGAGCGAAGCGACACTTGCGCCGCGCTGCGGAGCAGTGCAGGTGAGCAATCTCCCAATTTAGCAAGGAGATTGCTTCGTCGCTTCGCTCCTCGCAACGACATATCGGGAATTGCTGATGAAGAGAATCAAAAACTGCAGGCTCATTGGGAATTGCCGTGATTAAAAACCATTTGGACACGGATGCGACGGA
>DZBA01000271.1 GCA_022729775.1 Anaerolinea thermophila
ATGATATTGCGCTCCTTTGCGCGTTGAATGGCGCGGGCGCGGCGGTCTTTGTGGACGGTCAAATCAATAGTGGTCATGGGGTGTGTTCTCCTGAAAATATTTGTCAGACAACTTTGCTATTATAGCGCAAATTTACTTTTATGACGCGAAATTGCTTGTGGTCATTAATGATACAATGTGACCACAAGGAGATTCTATGGCTCAATATAAAATCGGCGTGCGCGAATTGAAAGCGCACCTTAGCTCATATCTGGAAAAGGCGCAAATGGGTCATACCATTGTCATTACCTCGCGCGGAAAACCCATTGCTGATTTAACGCCCAGCAAGGAGGAAGTAAGCGAGCGTATTAAAACGCTGCAAACGGCTGGCTTGATTTTATGGAATGGAAAGAAGCCCAGCGTGCGCAAACCCAAAGCAAAAAATACCGGCAAAAAATTGATATCAGATATTGTTGTGGAGATGCGCGAATGATTCTTTATATGGATACCAGCGCGCTTGTGAAGCGATATATTTCGGAAGCAGGCTCAGACAAGGTTGTGGATTGGATGACCGCGGCGGATTTCATTGGCACATCCTTGATTACGCGCGTGGAGTTGGTGTCAGCGCTTACGCGGGCGATTCGCGGAAACCGTCTGCCCGCGCAGGATATTCAGGAAGCGTTGGATGACTTTCGCGCGGATTGGTTTAGCTTTCAACATGTCAACATTGATGAAGCGCTGATCGAACGCGCGGATTCGCTTGCCAGTAAATATGGGCTGCGCGGGTATGATGCCGTTCACCTTGCTTGCGCGTTAATCTGGCAGGATTTACTTGGTGTGCCTATCTCATTTGCCGCGTTTGACAGTGAGTTGATTGTTGCCGCGCAAAAGTCGGGACTTGAAGTTCTATCAGGTTAAATTAACCCAATCTGCCACCTTTACCAGTTTTTAGTTCTTTTGCCACGGATTACACGAATTTTCACAGATTTGAAAAAAATCCGTGCAAATCGGTGAAATCTGTGGCAAGGGCTTGAAATTTTCTTGCCGAGAAAACATGGTAGCAACTTGCGTTAAATTACAAACCTAATATTTTGCTGACAACCGAAAGCAAAATGCCGCCCGCAATGACGCTCCCCAGTTGACCGGCGGTATTTGCGCCCATCGCATGCATGAGGATAAAGTTATCGGGGTCTTCGTCGTTGGCGGTCTTTGCGGCTAAACGCCCCGCCATGGGGAAGGCGGAAATTCCCGCCGCGCCAATCAGCGGGTTGATTTTTCCTCCGATCAGGAAGGACATCAACTTACCAAACAACAATCCCGCAACCGTATCGAGCGCGAAGGCAAACAATCCCAAAACCATGATTTTGCCGGTGTCGAGATTCAAAAAACCTTTTGCGTTCATGGTTGCGCCGATTGCCAGCCCCAAAAACAAAGTGGCAATGTTGATGATTTCATTTTCCGCGGCTTTGCTCAAACGGTCAACCACGCCGGACATCTTAAGTAAATTCCCAAGCATTAACATGGAAATGAGCGGCGTCGCTTCGGGGACGAGCAGCCCGACAACCAAAGTTAAAACAACGGGAAAGAGAATCAGCGTCTTTTTGGAGATGGGCTTTGGCGCGTATTCCATCCGAATCAGGCGCTCTTTTTTTGTGGTGAGCAGTCTCATCAATGGCGGTTGAATAATCGGAATCAAACTCATGTACGAATACGCGGCGACGGCAATCGGCGCGAGCAATTCGGGCGCGAGTTTGGTCGCCACAAAGATCGAAGTCGGTCCGTCAATTGCGCCGATGACTCCGATGGACGCGGCTTGATTCAACGGGAAGCCGAGCGCAATTGCCAGCATGAGCGTGCCGAAGATGCCGAACTGTCCCGCCGCGCCGAGCAAAACCATTTTGGGCTGTGCCAGCAGCGGGGAGAAGTCAATCATCGCGCCAACGCCGACAAAAATCAGCAGCGGAAATAACTCTGTCTTGATGCCCGCGTCATATAAAACGCCCATCATGCCTTCTGCGGCGGTCATGCCTGCCAGCGGAATATTTGCCAGCAGACATCCAAACCCGATGGGCAATAACAAGACGGGTTCGATTTCTTTGAAGACGGCGAGATAAATCAAAATGAACGCGGCAAAAATCATCACGCCGTTGCCAAAGGTAAAGTGGGCAAAGCCTTTAAGCAGTTCAGGAAGAAGCGAGTTGAAATCCATAAAAATCCTTTAGATACGCATTACATATCACGCATTACGGAATCCGTATTGCATAACTATTACTCAGAGAACCTTACCAACGTCTGCTTATGTGCCACGCTCTGACCAACGCCGACCAAAACCTCGCAGAGAATTCCCCCGCGTGTCGAGCGGATGCTGTTCTTCATCTTCATCGCTTCGATGACCAGAATCACCTGCCCGGTTTCGATTTGCTCGCCCGCCTTGACGAAGACCTCAACCACTGTCCCCGGCAGCGGCGCGACGATTTCATTTGTGCTGATGGCTGCGCTCGAAACAGGGGCGGAGAAACTGGGCGCGGCGGTTTTTGCTTCTGTCTTTGCTTCTGGCGCAGGTTCGGATCTGCTTCCATTTTCATACGCGACTTCAAAACGCTGACCTTCCACGCGCGCGATAATCGGACGCGCGTTAATATCTTCTATTTCCACTTCATACGTTTTATGATTGACCGTGACCTTATATTTCATAGTTCATCCTATAAACGAAATAGATTTCGTTTTACCTTTTTCGGGTTGACATTTGCCGCGTTCTCATTCCCAATTGCCATGCAGAGACAAGCGCGGTGGGAGGGGTTTGTAACGGGCGCGCGGAAGATAACTGCTGTTCAGCAAGCGCGGCTGCGACGGCAATGGCGGCAATTTGGGCGAGGTCAGAATCTGGCGCGGGTGATTCCGCTTGGGGGGAGTCGGGCGCGGAGTCTTTATCCGCTGTAAACTTCGTCAGCAGAATCATCAAGACCCATAGCAAAATAATCGCGCCGAAGACCAATCCCATGCCGAGGGCTGTAATTTGTAGTGAGAGGGTGAAGTCGTTCATTGTGGTTCCTTACGCAATACGTATTGCTTAGCGCGTAAAATCAAACAGGAATATTTCCATGCTTGCGCGGCGGCGCGGATGCGAACTTGTCGCGCAGCGCGGATAACGCGGCGATAATCTTCGGGCGCGATTCGCGCGGTTCGATGATGTCATCCACGTAGCCGGTGGATGCGGCGTAATACGGGTTGTTGAATTTCTCGCGGTATTCGCTGGCGAGTTTCTTGCGCTCTGCCGCGGGGTCGGCTGCGGTTTCGATTTGTCTCTTGAACAAAATATTCGCCGCGCCTTCCGCGCCGAGAACGGCAATCTCTGCCGAGGGCCAGGCGTATGTCACATCTGTGCCGAGATACTTGCTCGACATGACCACGTACGCGCCGCCATAGGCTTTGCGCGTGATGATGCAAATTTTGGGAACGGTGGCTTCGGAATATGCGTAAAGAAGTTTTGCGCCGTGTCGGATAATGCCGCCGTGTTCCTGCGCGATGCCCGGTAAAAAGCCCGGCGAATCGACAAAGGTGACCAGCGGAATGTTGAAGCAATCGCACATGCGGACGAAGCGCGTCATTTTATCTGCCGCGTCAATATCAATGACACCTGCCATGATTGCGGGTTCCTGCCCGACGATGCCGACGCTGTGACCGCCAACGCGCGCGAGACCGATGATGGCGTTCCGCGCCCAGCTTGCCTGAATTTCGAGGAAGGAATTTTTATCCACGATTTTTTCGATGACTTGGTGCATGATGTATGGTTCTGTCGCTTCGAGCGGGATGATGCTGTTGAGCGATTCGTCCATGTAGTGCGGGTCATTCGAGGGGGTGATGTACGGCGGGTTTTCGACGTTGTTCGAGGGCAAGTACGCCAGAAAATGACGCACCATGTCCAGCGCGGCTTTTTCACTTGGGACGCTGAGATGCGCGACGCCGCTTACCGAGTTGTGGACTTCGGAGCCGCCGAGCGATTCCGCGTCAATCACTTCGCCTGTCACCGCTTTGATGACTTCGGGTCCCGTCAGGAACATGAACGATTGTTTCTCGACCATGATGACGAGGTCGGTCAAAGCCGGGGAATACGCCGCGCCGCCCGCGCATGGTCCGAGCATCACGCTGACTTGCGGCACAACGCCGGAATATTGCGCGTTGCGGCGGAAGATTTCCGCGTAGCCGCCCATCGAGCGCACGCCTTCTTGAATGCGCGCGCCGCCGGAATCAATCAACGAGATGAACGGCACGCCGTTGCGGACAGCCAAATCCATGACGCGGCAAATTTTGTGCGATTGCATTTCGCTCAATGTGCCGCCATAAATTGTGAAATCTTGAGAATAGAGATACACTGTCCGCCCGTTGATTTGTCCGTAGCCGGTGATCACCCCGTCGCCATAAAACGTATCTTTCAACAATCCCATCTCGTCGCCTTGATGGGTGATGAAGGGTTCTATTTCGTTGAATGTGCCAGGGTCAAGCAGGGCTTCCACGCGCTCTCGCGCTGTCATCTTCCCTTTTGCTTTTTGCTTTGCAATTCGGTCTGCGCCGCCGCCTTCCAATGTTCTGGCGCGCATTTTTCGTAGTTCGAGAATTCTAGGGTCTTCAGTTGTCATTGACGTTTCCTTTAGGTGACAAATTTCACAATTGGAAGT
>DZBA01000021.1 GCA_022729775.1 Anaerolinea thermophila
ACTTCCGAATTCTTTGAGAATTCGGAAGTCTCATATCATCACATCCCCAACTTCTTCGCCTCGTCCCAAAACGCGTCCATCTCTTCCAGCGTCATATCGGACAGGTTGCGCCCCTGCTTTTTTGCGGATTGTTCCACGTAGCCGAACCTTTTCTTGAACTTGAGATTCGTCCCGCGCAGCGCGGATTCCGCGTCCACTTTCTTCCAACGCGCAAGGTTGACCAGCACAAAGAACAAATCGCCCAACTCCACGGCGACCTCGTCCGCGTTTTGCGCGGTCTTCACCTCCTCGATTTCCTCGCGGATTTTCTCCAGCACGCTTTCGATTTCGCGCCAGTCGAATCCCACCCGCGCGGCGCGGTCTTGGTACTCCTGCGCCTGCGTCAAAGCCGGCAGCGCGGCAGGCACGCCGTCCAACAAGCCTTTATCCTGCTTTTTGCCTTTTCTTTCCTTCTCCTTCAACTTCTCCCAGCTTTGCAGCACGCCGTTAACGTCCTGCGCTTGCGCGTCCCCAAACACGTGCGGATGACGGCGGACGATTTTATCGTAAATATGTTTGATGACCTGCGTCATCGTAAACTCTTCATATTCATAACCAATTTGCGAATTCAAGACAATTTGCAAAAGCAAATCGCCGAACTCCTCGCGCATCGCGTCTACATCGTCATCATCCATCGCGGACAAGGTCTCATAAGATTCTTCGAGCAAATGCGTCCGCAGGGTTTGATGGGTTTGCTCTCGATCCCAGGGACAGCCATCCGGCGCGCGCAAATGCGCAATAATCTCCGCGAACGATTCAAACGAAGTCCCCTCCGCCAGAGGTGGCAGATAAAAGCAGGTTGAAGGTGTAAGGTTTAAGGTCGAAGGTTGCAAGTCGCTCAATCTTTCAACTTTCAACGTTGAACATTCAACCCAAGTTACTCCTTGTTCTTTAGGGTAAACGGTGAGTAAAACAGTTTTCACCTGCGCGACCAACTCTGGGGAATCGAATCCGAACAGCAGCGCGGGGATGTCCGGGGGCGCGGGAAAAACATGCGCGGCGGAAAGAGTCCGCGCGTCGAGCAGGGTCAAGCGCGCGGGTGGTTCAATCTGAAGCGTGTCAAAAACGGAAGAAATTAACTTGAAGTCCATAAAATTCCTTAAAAGCGTAATCCGTAATTCGCAACCCGCAACTCGCAAAAATTACGAATTACGCATCACGCATTACGGATTATTTTTTTATATCAACATGCCACGCGACGCTATGTCGCATGACACAGGAACACTGAATTAGCGCTTGGTATAAGTAGGCGCCTTGCGGGCTTTCTTAAGACCGGGTTTCTTGCGTTCCTTCACGCGGGCATCGCGTGTCAGCAAACCCTTCTTGCGCAGGGCGGCAGTCCAGTTTGCGTCCATCAGCTGCAATGCGCGGGCAATGCCCAAACGCACAGATTCAGTCTGACCCGCAACGCCGCCGCCGTTGACCAGAACGGTCACGTCGTATCTAGCTGCTTCCTGTCCGACCGCGCTGAATGGGCGCATGATGTCTTCCACATCGCCCTGGCGGGTGAAGAACGCCGCGCCTTCTTTTTCATTGACGGTGAACTTTCCGCTGCCGCTCATCACGCGCACGCGGGCGGTGCTTTCCTTGCGTCTGCCAATGCCTTCATAAAATTGAGTCATATTTCACTTACCTCTTTATTCCAAAGCTTTTGGGGCTTGCACGTTATGCGGGTGTTCAGGTCCCGCATAGATCTTCAAGCGTTTCAACACAGCGCGTCCCATGCGGTTGTGCGGCAACATGCCCCACACTGCGTCGCGCAAAGCGCGGTCAGGGTGCGTCGCCAGCTGGTCGCGCAGCGAGATGCTCTTCAAACCACCGGGATAGCCGGAATGGTTGTAATAAATTTTGCTTGTCAGCTTGCTGCTGGTCTTTGTGCCGGTCACGGTCACGCGCTCGGCATTGACCACCACGACAAAATCGCCCATTTCCACGCCGGGCGTGAAGGTGGGTTTATGTTTGCCAAGCAGGACATGCGCAATGCGCGCGGCAAGACGCCCGAGGGTTTGCCCTTCGGCATTGACCAGAATCCAGTCGCGCTGGATCTCAGCAGCTTTCGGATAGTACGTTTTCTGTTGCACTTTCGTCACTCCGTTTCGTTTCTATATGTTACTTTTACCAGCGTCAACCCTTGCGCGGGCGCAAGCCCGGCGGGGAATTTTTCCTGCTTCGATAAAGCGCTTCGGATTTTATCAACCGAATGTTTACCCTGCGCGACAGACACCTGCGCAAAGACCAACCTTCTCACCATGCGATACAAGAACGCGTCTGCCCTGACCACGAACTGCCACTCGCCATCGGGCATTTGTCTCCACTCGGATTTTGTCACCGTGCGCGCCGTCGTGCCTTGCGGCGTTGTGGGCGAACCAAAGGCGGCAAAATCATGTGTGCCGAGGAAAACATTTGCATTCTGAACGAGCGCCTCCCCATCGAAGGATGGGAACACGCGCCATAAAAATCGCTCGCGGGTCGGGTCGCGGGTCGGGTCACTGAACAGGCGGTAGCGATATTCGCGCGCAGTCGCATCGAAGCGCGGATGGAAATCATCCGCCGCGCAGGATACGCTCCGCGCCGCAATATCAGAGGGGAGGTTTGCGTTCAGCGCGCGGTGTAATTCGTCTTCGGAATGTGACCATTCCAAGTCAAACGAAACCACCTGCCCGCTCGCGTGGACTCCCGAGTCCGTCCTGCCTGCCAGTATGACCGATTTTGCAGACCAGCCTAACTTGCAAAGCGCTTTTTCAAATTCGCCTTGCACTGTTCTCGCATTTGCCTGTCTCTGGCTTCCTTGAAAGCCAGAGCCGTCATAAGCAAGGATCGCTTGGTAACGTGCCATTACTTGAATGCAGAAGTAAGAATGTAGAATGAAGAATTTGGTGTTCTACATTCTGCATTTTGCATTCTGGTTTCTTATTCTTCCACTAACTCCAAAACAACCATCTCAGCAGAATCGCCGAGGCGGGGTCCGAGTTTGGTCACACGAGTATAACCGCCGGGGCGGCTGGCAAAGCGCGGGGCAATGTCATCGAACAAACGCTTGATGAGCTGGTTGTCGCCCAGTTCAGAAATTGCCATGCGGCGCGCATGAACCTTCTGTTCGGCGGTACCTTCCGCGCTGTTGCGGGCAAGCGTAATCAAGCGTTCAGCATCACCGCGAATGGCGGCAGCTTTGGCTTTGGTGGTTTGAATACGCTCGTGCGTAAACAATTGTTTGATCAGGTTGCGCCGCAGGGCGATACGCGCGCCTTTGGTGCGTCCCAGTCTATAACCTGCTACTGAATGTCGCATCTCTAACTCTCCGAAGTGTTATCTTTCAAAAATCCCTTTTCGCGCATTTTGTCGCGGAGCTCATCAAGGCTCTTTTCGCCAAAATTGCGGATGGACATGACCGCGCTCTCGCCCTTCTCAAGAAGGTCAAGCACGTCGCCGACAGTGGTGATGCCCGTGCGCTTCAACGAATTGAAGACGCGGACCGAAAGGTCGAGGGCTTCGACGGGCGTTTCCGCCAGTTCACTGCTCAAACGGCTGCCGGAAGATTCGCGCTCAACCGCCACTGCAAGCATTTCTTCGTTGATGCCTGCAACATAACGCAGGTGGTCAATGAGGATGCGGGCAGAGGAGCTCAAGGCGCGTTCCGGTGAGATGGCGCCGTCAGTCCAAATTTCAAGGATTAATTTATCGTAGTTCGTGCTTTGCCCAACGCGGGCAGAAGCCACTTCCCAATTGACGCGCTTTACAGGGCTGTAAATGGCGTCTACGGGGAGTTCGCCAATGGGCATGTGTCCCATGCGTTCATTGGCAGGGGAATAACCGCGTCCGCGCTCGACCATAAATTCAATGTCGAGTTTGGTTTTGGGGTTATCCACCGTAAAAAGATACAGGTCAGGGTTAACGATCTCGATCTCTGGCGGCGCAATAATATCCGCCGCAGTGACCGTCCCCTCGCCGCGCACTTCAAGGTGCATACGGGCGCTATCCACACCGTCTAACTTGATGCGGATTTGCTTGATCTGCAGCATAACCTGAATTACATCTTCACGCACGCCCGGGATGTCGCTAAATTCATGCAAAACATCCGCAACACGAATGGAAGTGATCGCTGCACCCTCCAGGGAGGAAAGCAGGACGCGCCGCAGGGCATTTCCCAACGTCACGCCATAGCCGCCTTCCAGGGGGCTGATTACGAATTTGCCGTAGTTTCGAGCTTCTGCTTCACGCTCGATCTTAGGCATAACCATATTCGTGATGATACCTGTCACGGTTCACCTATCCCTTATCAAATACATCAGGTCGGAGAATATTGTGCCCCCGACCCAATGCGTACTGTGGAGGATTAGCGTCTGGAATAGTATTCGACGATCAATTGTTCGTCGAGACTTCCGTCAATTTCAGCACGTTCGGGCATGCGCGCGATTGTGCCGGACATGTTCTTGATGTCGCGGTTGAGCCAGCTGGGGGAGGTGCGCTTTTCGGCGTAATCACCCAATTCCTTGAAATAGAATAATTTGCTGGAGCCTTCACGCACGGTAATCACATCGCCTTCGCTCAAAAGCATGGAAGGCACATCGGTACGGCGACCGTTTACAGTGAAATGACCATGCGTCACGAGCAGGCGAGCCTGCGCGCGGCTGGAGGAAAAACCGAGGCGGAAGACGATATTATCGAGACGCGATTCAAGGATTTGGAGCAGGTTCAAGCCTGTCAAACCACGGCGAGTGATCGCGGTATCATAATAGCGGCGGAACTGGCGTTCCATAACACCGTAAATACGGCGGGCTTTCTGCTTTGCGCGCAATTGGCGGGCAAAGTCAGAGGTGCGTCCCGTTCCCATGCCCTTACCGCCACGACCAGCGGTGCGACCATGTTGACCGGGAGCAAAACTGCGCTTTTCAAAAGCGCACTTGGGGGTGAAACAACGCTCACCCTTCAAATAAAGTTTTTCGCCTTCGCGACGGCAAAGTTTACAAACTGCACTTAATGATTTGGACATAAACAACTACCTCAAAACTAAACACGTCGTCTTTTCGGAGGACGGCAACCGTTGTGCGGGACCGGCGTAATATCCGAAATTGAGCGGACTTTCAAACCCATGGCTTGTACGGCGCGGATCGCGTTTTCGCGTCCGGGTCCAGGTCCTTTGACGTACAAATCCACTTCCTGCAAACCCAGTTGTTGAGCGGCTTTGAGCGCCTGCTCGGCAGCGAGGCGGGCAGCGAAGGGCGTACTCTTGCGGGAACCTTTGAAGCCAGCGGAACCGGCAGAACCCCAGGAAACAGTGTTGCCTTCGGTATCTGTCACAGTTACGATGGTATTGTTGAAAGAAGCAAAGATATGCACCTGTCCGGAGGATAAGGTGCGCTTTCCTTTTTTCGCGCCAGAGGCGCGGCGGGTGGAACGAACACTTTGAGCCATTTTTCTCTATAACCTTTCGGACGGGATTACTTCTTAGCGCCCTTGCGGCGTCCGCGCCCGGCAACGGTTTTCTTGGTGCCTTTGCGCGTGCGCGCATTGGTGCGCGTGCGCTGACCGCGAACGGGCAGATTGCGGCGGTGACGCAAACCGCGATAAGAGCCGATTTCGATCAGGCGCTTGATGTTCAATTGAACTTCGCGGCGCAGATCACCTTCGACTTTGTAATGCTTGGAAATATATTCGCGAATGGCGGTAGCATCCGCTTCGCTTAAATCTTTGATACGCGTATCCGGGTTTATCTTGGTAACAGCCAAAATCTCATGGGAGCGCGTCAGCCCAATACCAAACAGGTATGTCAAGCCGATTTCAACCCGCTTGTTGCGGGGCAGGTCAACACCTTCAATTCTCATAGGTCACCACACTAACCCTGTCTTTGTTTATGTTTTGGATTTTCACAAATGATGTACACAATTCCCTTGCGCCGAATGATGCGGCACTTGGAACAGCGCTTACGGATGGAGGGCGAAACTTTCATTATTCAACTCCTTGCTTTCGCAACTTTATGCTTTGACAGCCAAAGTTCTAATTATACTGGCACTTTTTCAATTCGTCTATATTTTATACGGTCACTCTGCTGGTTCATAGAACAGTCAGGATGAGGGGTTCTCCTTCGGTGACAGCGATTGTATGTTCAAAATGCGCTGTCAGCGAACCATCCGCAGAAACAACCGTCCATTGGTCCGGTAGGACGCGGGTTTCATGCGTCCCAATTAGCACCATCGGTTCAAGCGCAATGGTCAAGCCAGGTCTGAGCAATAATCCGCTGCCTGCCTTGCCTGCATTCGGCACTTGTGGACCTTCGTGCATTTTTCGCCCGACTCCATGTCCCGTATATTCACGGGTGACATGCAATCCGCGGCTTTCGACATAGTTTTGTATCGCCGCCGAAATATCGCCTGTGCGCCTGCCTTTTCGCATTTCTGCAATACCGGCATAGAGCGCGCCTTCGGTGACTTGAAGCAGGTTTTGCGCTTCGGGTGAAATCTCACCCACCCCGGCAGAAAAAGCCGAGTCCGCGACAAAACCGCGATGGATCGTTCCACAATCTATGGACACAATATCCCCTTCCTTTAGTTTGCGCTTCGGGTGGGGAATCCCATGCACCATTTCATCGTTGATGCAAACAGTAATAGATGCAGGGAATGGCGGTCGTCCATAGCCTTTGAACGGCGATACGCATCCGTGCGACTTCAGCGTTTCCTCAGCAGCCGCGTTGAGGTCAGCAGTTGTCGCACCGGGTTGTAAAAGTTCTTTCACACTCGCCAGCACCGCTGCGTTGATATGCCCTGCTTCGCGCATAATTTTGATATGCTCGAGGCTTTTGATGTTGATCTGGCGTTCCCAACTCATGGAATAAAACCTGTCTTCTTATACAAGACATATCTGTCTTGATAATAACAATAATTACTTCTTATTGATGGCGGCAAGCAGGTCTTTGGTAACCTGTGCAACATCTTGCGCGCCGTTAATCTCGACCAGTTTGCCTTTTTTGCGATAATAATCTACAAGAGGCATGGTTTGTTCGAAGTACACGCCGATACGGGTCTTGACGGTTTCCGCTTTATCGTCATCACGCTGGTATAACTCAGAGCCATCCACATCACAGATGCCGCTTACCTTTGGTTGGTTCGACTTAATGTTATAGATGTGACCCTGAGCGCGGCAAGTCCAGCGTCCGCTTAATCGCTCGATGATAATGTTTTCGGCGGCGGTGATGTATGGAACTATATTCACTTCGCCGCCAAATTCAGAAAGCATAGGACACAGCGCGTCTGCCTGAGCAGGCGTACGCGGAAAACCATCAAGAATAGCGCCTGCCCGGCAATCTTCCCGTTTCAGACGCTCACGAATCATGTTGATCGTTACGTCATCGGGAACCAGCTGTCCTCTATCCATATAGGACTTTGCAAGCGTACCAAGTTCAGTATGGTTTTTAAAATTTTCTCGAAACAGGTCGCCCGAAGAAATATGGGCAAGTTTGATTGTGTGCGATAACACCTCTGCCTGAGTGCCTTTGCCAACTCCGGGAGGACCAAGCAAGACGAGAAAAGTCGCCATAAAAACTCTCCTTAACGTACCAGAAGTGAGTCTTGATATCCGTGTAATTTTAGTTCAGCGTCAATATTCATAAACGTATCGCGCACAACACCAACGACAATGAGCAATCCAGAGGATGAAACAAGGAAAAGTCCCGTTTGCGCGCTGGCGGCGATATTAAATGCGCCCAACAACAATCCAAGCAAGAAGGGCATGATTGCAACCAAGCCGAGGAAGAGCGCGCCCGGCAATGTAATGCGACGCTGTACCGTGCTAAGGTATTTCTGGGTGGGAGCGCCGGTATGCACGCCCGGGACAGTTGCGCCAACCTTCTTCAAGTTCTCGCCATAATTCTGCTGGTCAAACAAAACAGAAGTATAGAAGAAAGTAAACACAACAACCATCAGGAAGTAAAGCAGCCAATAGCCCCAGTTACTGGTGCCTGTTCCGCCAAAGAAGTTTTGCATCCCAATAAAGAAGTTTGCAACGCTTTGGTTTTCACTATTGGTGAAATAGCTCGCAAGAATGGCGGGGAACTGCAAGATTGCGCTGGCGAAAATCAAGGGGATCATGCCAGAGAGGTTTACCATCAAAGGCAGTGTGCCTTTGACGGGCATGGACATACGATTTCCCATGCGGCGTCCGGGGTACATGACCGGAACGTTGCGGCGTCCCTGCTGCACATACACAATGGCGAATACGGTCAAGATAATAATCACAAGCGTGAAGATCATCATGAAAAACGCCGTTTCACGATCAGATAAAAGGGAAGCAAAGTTGGCGGGCATTTGTGCGACGATACCCGCAAAGATGACGAGAGAAAGTCCCTGTCCGCGGATGCCGTATTCAGAAATCAACTCGCCCAGCCAAATAGCGAACATTGTCCCAGCGGTCATTGCCGACAAAACGGTCAGCGAATTCAGCCATGTATCTGCCTGAAATCCAAAGGGCAAAATCACCTGCCCCAGGGCTTGAAGGGACAATGAATTGAAAATGTTGATTTGCCCAATTGCGGAAAGCGCAGCCATTGGCACAGCCAGATAGTATGTCCATTTTTCCTGCCAGCGGCGCGCTTCTCGCGGGTCTTCTTCCATGCGGCGCTGCAAAGCGGGGATGATGGGAATCAACAGCTGCAAAATAATCTGCGCGGTAATGTACGGATACACGCCCATCGAAAGCAGCGAGAAGTTCGATACCGTACCGCCGGAAAGTAAATCAAGGAAATCGAGGAAGCTTCCACCGCCGGTTGAAGCTGCTTTGAATTGAGCCAGCACGCCAAAATTGACACCGGGCGCGGGGACATTCGCCGCAATGCGATATAACGCGAGAATACCCAGCGTAATCAACAATTTGCGCCGAATGTCTTCCGATTTCCAAAGGTAACGCCAGCCTGAAAAGGTGGTCTTCATTCAAATATCCTTTATTAAGGTTAGGCGATCAATTCAACCGAACCGCCAGCCTTTTCGATCTTGGCTTTGGCGCCAGCGCTGATGCGATGCACGCGCACTTTGATAGCAACGGTCACCTCGCCGCGTCCGAGGACGGCAACAGGGTTTCGGGGGTCGCGCAGCAAATGAGCCTGATCCAACGCCTCGGGGGTAATATCTGCATTGGCTTGGAAAGCCTGCGCAATTTGATCAAGGTTCACTTCGTTATAGAAAACCTGATTGGGCGGGGTGAAGCCTTCACCGCGCAAGAACGGCAAGCGGCGGAAGAAAGGCAGGTTACCACCCTGACGATAGGCATGACCGCCTTCACCAGAGCGCGCGCCCGCGCCTTTTGTGCCACGACCAGCAGTCTTGCCTTGCCCTGCTGAGATGCCGCGTCCAACGCGTTTGCGATTTTTCTTTGACCCAGGATTGGGTGCGAGATCGTGTAGTTTCATATCTTCAACCTACTCTTCGATCTTGAGCATGTGAACAACCTTGTTCAACATACCGCGCAAAGCGGGGGTGTCCTTATGCTCAACGGTTTGATGTAAACGGCGCAAGCCGAGCGCTTTGATGGTGGCTTTTTGGTCTTTAGTAAAACCAATATCGCTTTTGACCCATGTAACGCGCAGGGTTTTGCCGGAGGTTTCTTTATTAGGCATGTTTCTTTCTCCGTTCCCAGAAGGGCATTAACTCATCAACGCGCTTGCCGCGACGAGCAGCTTCCACAGCCGGTGAACGCAAGCCATCCAAAGCGCCAAAGGTCGCCATGACCACGTTCAGCACGTTTGCGCTGCCCATAGATTTGGTGAGGATGTCGCGCACGCCAGCCACTTCCAACACAGCGCGGACGCCGCCTGCGGCGATAACGCCCGTACCAGCCGAAGCCGGTTTGAGAAAGACTTTCGCGCCTGCAACCTTGCCCAGCGATTCATGGGGGATGGTGGTGCCAAAAAGGCTGACTTCGCGCAGGTCTTTGCGGGCGCGGTCAGAGGCTTTACGCATGGCATCAGGGACGGCGTTTGCCTTGCCGACGCCCATGCCGATTGTGCCTTTTTTATCGCCAACAACAACAGTCACACGGAATTGGAAACGGCGTCCGCCTTTGACTACTTTGGCAACGCGGGCAATTTCGATAACACGCTCTTCAAAGCCGTCTGACTGCTCTTCAAATTGCTGTACTTCTTTGTTTTGCTTTTCTGCCATATTTTCTCCAAGCAGCCTTTAGAACTGCAAGCCGCCTTCGCGCGCGCCATCAGCCAGAGCCTTGACGCGCCCAATGTAACGGTAACCGCCGCGATCAAAAACAACGGAAGAAATTCCTTTGGCTTTTGCGCGTTCAGCAACGGCTTTTCCAATCGCTTTTGCCTGTTCGGCTTTCTTCATGCCTTTTACCTGCTCACGCAGTTCCTTGTCTATCGTCGAGGCGGAGACAAGGGTGTTGCCATCCATGTCGTCAATAATCTGGGCATAAATCCCGGAAAGGCTTTTGAACACGTTCAAACGCGGGCGTTCAGTGGTGCCAAAAACACTCTTGCGGACGCGCGCATGGCGGCGTTCACGAGCAATAGTACGCTTGTTATTGTTAGCCATAGCTTACTTGGCTCCTTTACCGGCTTTACCGGCTTTACGGCGGACACGTTCTCCGAGGTAGCGCAAGCCCTTGCCGTGATAAGGTTCCGGCGGGCGCACGTTACGAACGTTCGCGGCAACCTGTCCAACCAACTCTTTATCGAAGCCCAACACTTTGATCTGACGGGTCTTCGCGTCTGTTTCAAATGACACACCAACCGGGGGTTCCATCTTGACCGGGTGTGAATAACCAACAAATAGGGCGAGGTTCTTCCCGTCCATTTCAGCGCGGTAGCCCACGCCTTCCACTTGGAGGACAACTTCAAAACCCTTGTTTACGCCATGTACCATGTTGGCAAGAATGGCGCGTGTAGCTCCATGCAGGGCGCGCTCAGCGGGGTTATCCGAATTGCGAGTAACATTGATTTGATTGTTTTCCATCTTGATTTGGATCAAGGAGGAAAACGAACGCTTCATTTCGCCTTTCGGTCCCTTCACGCGAACGTCAACACCGTTGACTTCCACCTGCACGCCGCTGGGAATATCTACTGGCAAACGACCAATACGAGACACAGTAAACCTCCTACCAGACCTTGCAGATGATTTCGCCGCCCACGCCAAGCTGGCGGGCGCGCGAACCGGTCATTACACCCTTGGGGGTGGAGAGAATGGCTACGCCAATTCCCGAAAGTACCCAGGGGATATCCGTCTTTTTGGTGTAGATGCGGCGACCAGGAGAACTAACGCGCTCCAAGCCAGAAAGAACAGCGCGGCGCTGGCGGCGTTCGCCAACGTACTTGATCTTCACGCGCAACACTTTTTGAGCGTCGCGCTCACCATCTACAACTTCATAACCTTCGAGGAAACCTTCATCCTTTAGGATTTTGGCGATCTCGATTTTTATCTTTGAATTAGGCATTGCAACTTGCGCATGGCCAGCCATGACAGCATTGCGAATGCGGGTCAACATATCAGCGATTGGATCAGTGAACGACATGACCTACCTCCTACCAGGACGACTTTACGACGCCGGGGATTTTGCCCGTTAACGCGAGTTCACGGAAGCAGATACGGCACAACCCAAAGCGACGGATGTATCCGCGCGGGCGTCCGCAGCGCTGACAACGATTCCGCACCTGCACAGTATGTCTGCGGCGCAGTTCACGATATTGCATACATTTCTTTGCCATAGGGTTAAGCTTCCTTCTTGCTGCTGCTAAACGGCATTCCGAGCAATTTTAATAATGCACGGGCTTGATCATCAGTCTCGGCGCTGGTAACAATGGTTATTTCCATGCCGCGCAGCTTGTCAATCTTGTCATACTCGATCTCGGGGAAGACCAGTTGATCTTTAAGACCGAGCGTATAATTTCCGCGCCCATCAAAAGCATTTGCCGAGACGCCGCGAAAATCGCGCACGCGCGGCAGGGCAATGTTGAAGAGACGGTCAATAAAAGCCCACATGCGAGGACCACGCAAGGTCACCTTCGCGCCAATGATACGCCCTTCGCGCAATTTGAAGTTCGCAATGCTTTTGCGAGCCTTGGTTTGCACGGGTTTCTGTCCGCTAATTTGCGTCAGATCGGCTGTGGCAGCTTCGAGCGCCTTGGGGTTGTCCATCGCTTCGCCGAGACCAATGTTGATCACGATTTTTTCGATGCGCGGCACCTGCATGACATTCTTGAAGCCAAACGACTTGAACAAGGCTGGCGCCACTTCATTTTTATAGAGTTCCTGCATTCTATTCATTTTCACTCACTCCATAACCTAATCAATCATGGCTTCGCAGCTCTTGCATACACGATGAGCGCCAGCGTCATCGCGCTGAACGCCAACGCGGGTGGGTTCATTGCACTTCGGGCATACCAGCATAACATTCGAGATGTCAACTGGTCCTTCAAATTCGATCCTGCCCGGGTTCATATTGCGTCCTGCCTGGGTTTGCACCTGCTTCTGGTGCTTAATGCGGATGTTGATACCCTGCACCACCACGCGACGCTCACCGATTAGGACGTTGATCACCTCGCCGCGCTTGCCTTTGTCTGCCAGCTTGCCGCTGATGATCTCTACTGTATCGCCTTTTCGAATCTTTACTTTCATTACTTCGCTCCTACAGCACTTCCGGGGCAAGCGACACGATCTTCATGTAGCCCTTGTCACGCAGTTCGCGCGCGACGGGTCCGAAAATGCGCGTGCCTTTCGGGTTTTCGCCATCAGCATCAAGGATGACTGCGGCGTTATCGTCAAAGCGGATGTAAGAGCCATCTTCGCGGCGCCATTCTTTTGTACAGCGCACGATGACAGCCTTCACAACTTCGCTTTTCTTTACAGAGCCTTGCGGCGCGGCGGCTTTGACGGTGGCAACCACCACATCACCAATCGAGCCATATTTGCGCTTGGAACCACCCATTACATGGATGACAAGCAGTTCGCGCGCGCCGGTGTTATCGGCAACCTTCAAACGGGATTCCTGCTGGATCATGGCTTATTCTCCTACACCTTGATCCGCCGTGCGAATTTCGCGCTTGACCACCGATTCGACCGCCCAGCGTTTTTCGCGGGAGAGCGGGCGGGTTTCGACAATCTGCACTTCATCACCAATCTGGCAGCCGACTTCATCATGTGCTTTGACGCGCATGCTCGAATACACAACCTTCTTATATAAAGGATGGCGGTATTTACGGGTGATCTCAACCACGACGGTTTTGGTCATTTTGTTGCTGGTGACAACACCAATCAAACGACGACGATTGTTCATTTTGCACCTTCCACAGCAGCGCGCTCAGATTCGCGCAGGAGCGTTTCCATGCGGGCAACATCGCGGCGCAATGCGCGCAGGCGGCTTGTATCGGTCAGTTGACCTGTCACCTGCTGGAAGCGCAGCTTCATTATTTCTTCACGAGAATCTACAATCTTGGTGCGGATTTCTTCCAGACCCAGTTTGCGGACTTCTTCCATTTTCATTTGCTTCATAGATTATTCTCCTTCCGTTTCGCGCTTGACTACTTTGGTCTTGATGGAGAATTTATACATTGCGCTTCGCAGCGCTTCCACGGCAATATCTTCAGCCAAGCCGCTGACTTCAAACATAATGCGTCCAGGTTTTACAGGAGCGACATAGTATTCCACACCGCCTTTACCGGAACCCATGCGGGTTTCAGGTGGACGATGGGTGTACGGCTTGTATGGGAAAATACGAATCCAGACTTTGCCGCGGCGCTTCATTCCGCGCACGATGGTGCGGCGAGCCGCTTCAATTTGACGGGCGGTAATCCAGCCCGGTTCCAACGCTTGCAAGCCGAATTCGCCGAAGGAAACTTCCGCACCGCGGAATGCCTTTCCTGTCATGCGACCGCGCATCTGCTTGCGCCACTTTACACGTTTAGGCATCAACATATCAAAAAACCTCAATCATGCAACGCAGCGTTATTCGCTGACGTACACGCCTTCTGTTGCTTCAACTTTTTCTTCCACATCAACGCCAGCCGCTTCGCCTTTATATACCCAGACCTTGATGCCGATCTGTCCGTATGTGGTTAATGCTTCTGCTGTGGCGAAATCAACATTCGCGCGCAGGGTTTGTAGTGGAACGCGACCTTCGCGCAACCAAACATCGCGGGACATTTCTGCCCCACCAAGACGCCCACCCACCAAGATTTTTACGCCTTCTGCGCCCTGTTTGAGAGCCTGCTGAATGGCGCGCTTCATGGCGCGGCGGTAAGCAATGCGACGTTCAAGCTGGTCTGCGATATTTTTGGCAACCAGCATTGCGTCAGTGTCAGGTGAAGAAATCTCTTTAATATCGAGATCAACTTTCTTGCCAACCAACGCTTCAAGCGCTGTGCGGACTTTTTTCACGCCTTCGCCCTTGCGACCAATCAAGATACCGGGCTTGGCGGTGTGAATTGCAACCCGAATTTTCCCGGGGGTGCGTTCCACATCAACGCGAGAGATTCCAGCCTTGCCGTCACGAACGGTTTCAGGCATTTGCTTACGGAATTCACGCATCTTTTGATCAGCAGCGGCGCCACCCTTGGAGGTCTTCCCAAGGAACAAGGATCGAATGGCGAAATCTTGGTGCAATTGCTCGCGGTAGGTATTACCCTCTGCGAACCAGCGTCCGCTCCAAGGTTGATTAATTCCCAAACGAAAACCAATTGGATGTACTTTGCGACCCATAAATTCTCCTTACGACCCGCGCTCGCGCAAGACAACGGTCACATGCGAACTGCGGCGCAATATCGGCTTGAAACGACCGCGCGCGCCAAAGCGTCTCCACTTACGTGTGGGAGCTTCGTCAGCGGTGATTTTGGCAATATACAGATCATCGCGGCTGACGCCAAAATTTTCTTCGGCATTAGCAATCGCGGATGCGACCAGTTTTCTCACGGGCAGCGCGGCGCGCTTATTCACAAAGCGCAGGATGTCCATGGCTTCGTTAGCATTCTTACCACGCACCATATCAATCACCGCGCGAACTTTTTGCGCAGAGAGGGAAAGGTGACTGAGCTTTGCATGAATATCAGACATGTTTCACTCTCCTTACGCCGCTTTCTCGCTGGTCTGGTGACCGCGGAAGGTGCGCGTGGGGGCAAATTCGCCCAAGCGGTGTCCAACCATGTTTTCAGTAATATAAATCGGCACATGGCGGCGTCCATCATGCACAGCAATGGTATGTCCTACCATTTGCGGGAAGATCACAGAAGCGCGACTCCACGTGCGGACGACTTTCTTTTCATTTTTTTGATTCATAGATTCAATACGCTTGAGCAGCTTCTGCTCAATGTATGGACCTTTTTTCAATGATCTTGACATTTACGTACCTCTTCTCAATTAGCGGCTCGTTTTGCTGCGGCGGCGCACAATATATTGATCGGTCTTCTTATTGCGGCGCGTCTTCTTGCCAAGGGTGGGTTTACCCCACGGGCTCTTGGGACCGGGCAGACCAACAGGCTGGCGGCCTTCACCACCACCATGTGGATGGTCGCGCGGACTCATCGCAGTTCCGCGAACAGTCGGGCGAATACCCAGGTGGCGTTTGCGTCCGGCTTTACCGAGTTTTACATTGCTGTGATCGAGGTTGCCAAGCTGACCAATGGTCGCGTAACAAACCTGATGGATAAGGCGTACTTCGCCAGAAGGCATACGGATTTGTGCAAAGTCGCCTTCCTTGGCGAGCAGTTGCGCCGCGCCGCCTGCCGAACGAACCATCTGCGCGCCTTTACCCGCGCGAATTTCGATGTTGTGAATGGTTGTACCGACGGGGATATTACTAATCGGGAGCGAGTTGCCAGGGCGAATTTCAGCGCCAGGACCCGACATCACCGTGTCACCAACTTTCATATCTAATGGCGCAAGGATGTAACGTTTTTCGCCATCTTTATAATAAAGAAGGGCAAGACGGGCTGTGCGGTTCGGATCATATTCGATTGCAGCAACGCGCGCGGGAATTCCGTACTTTTCGCGTTTGAAATCAACAATGCGGACATATCGTCGCGCGCCGCCGCCGCGATGGCGGACAGTGATACGTCCCTGGGCATTGCGCCCGCCGCGATTGGATTTAACCACAATTAGAGAACGTTCGGGCGTGCTTTTTGTGATTTCTTCAAAGGTATACCCGGTCATATCGCGTGTGCCGGGGGTTACGGGTTTGTACTTCTTGACAGCCATTATTGCACCCCTTCAAAGATCTCGAGGGTTTTGCTGCCCTCGGCAAGGGTAATAATCGCCTTCTTATAAGCGGGGCGGCGAACAAGTAAACGACGTGCCTTGTTGCGGCGTCCGGATTTTGCAGGCGCGTTGAGAATATTTACGCGCTCCACAGTGACATCGAACAATGTTTCAATTGCATCTTTCACCATGGTGCGGGTCGCTTTATTAGCGACGACAAAAGCATATTGTTTTAATCCGCTGGATTGTCGGTTGGTTTTTTCTGTAACCAACGGGCGGACGAGGACATCGAATGTAGTTGACATGTCTCTCTCCTTATCCAAGATGCGCGACAAGCGCGTCAATCACGCCGACGGGCATGACAACCTTGTCAAAGCCAAGCACATCGCGGACGTTTACGTAACCGGCAAGTAACACTTTGGCAGATTCAAGGTTATCAGCGCTGCGCATCACAAGGTCATAATTCTGGTCTTTTGTAGGCATCAACACCAAAGCGGTGGAGTTCCCAACCAGAGTATTCAATGCTTCAGCCATCAGGCGGGTCTTGGGTTCTGCAAGGTCAAAACCAGTCACAACCACGATACCGGCTTCAGCAGCTTTGGCAGATAATGCCGAGCGTAAAGCAGCTTGGCGCATTTTCTTTGGCATCTGCTGTTCGTAGCTGCGAGGATGCGGGGTATGAATACGACCACCGCCTACAAACTGGGCAGCATTCGTCGAGCCTTGACGGGCGCGACCTGTGCCTTTTTGCTTCCAAGGCTTGCGTCCACCGCCAGCAACTTCGCCGCGTACCTTGGTCTGGTGAGTACCAAGACGGGCGTTTGCCATCTGGCGGGTATAAGCCTGATGCATCAAATCAATATTTATGGGGGCTTCAAAGACCTGCGCGGGCAGTTCAACTTCGCTGGTCTTGTTGCCTTTCATATCAAGAACATCTACTTTCATGGTTATTCAGCTCCGTTTCCTGCGCGCCTATTGCTTGCGCGATTCCTTAATCATGACGAGGCTGCCCTTGCCGCCGGGAACCGCGCCATTAATGGCGATCAAGTTGCGTTCAACATCCACCATGACAACCTTGATGTTCTGGGCGGTGACACGATCCACGCCCATATGACCGCCGCCGCGCGCGCCTTTGTAAACGCGACCGGGCGTAGTGCCAGATCCGCGAGAACCGGGAGCGCGGTTTCGATCAGAGGTGCCGTGCGTGGCATTCATGCCGTGAAAGTGATAGCGTTTGACGCCACCGGCAAAGCCCTTGCCCTTGCTAATGCCAATAACATCTACACGCTCACCAACGACAAAAGCATCAGCGACGGTTAATTTATCGCCGACTTTCAAGCCATGATCTTTGACGCGAAATTCGCGCAGGAAGCGCAAAGGGGGAATTTCGTTTGCTTTCAAATGTCCCAACTCACCATTGGTGAGTTTTTTGGGGTGCGTTTCCGCAAAGCCCAACTGCACTGCTGAATACCCCTCACCTTCAGGCATGCGGACTTGGGTAACGTAACATGGCCCAGCTTCGATGAGCGTGACGGCAAAAGCCGCGCCTTTTTCATCGAAGATCTGGGTCATGCCGATCTTCTTACCAATTAGCCCTTTCAACATACTCAATTTTCTCCTTTAGAAAATATTGACGAGACTGTCAGTCGGGGCAACGACCGCATCATCTCCGTGCAGCGCAGTCAGCAAGCCCGGGAAGCGAATTTTATCTTCGCGCCGGGTCAAACTCTTGCGCTGTCTCTTATTGGTAATTAGTAATTGGTCGTTACCAATTACTAATTACGCATTAATAAGTAATTAAATTTTTATCTCGATATCCACACCCGCAGGCAGGTTCAAACGCATCAACATATCAATTGTTTTTGAATCCGGGTCCAAAACATCAATCAAACGATTGTGTGTGCGGATTTCAAAATGCTCATGCGAATCTTTGTCAATGAAAGTCGAGCGCCGTATTGTAAAGCGTTCTATCTTGCTTGGCAAGGGTACAGGACCAACAACTTGGGCGCCGGTGCGTTCAGCGGTTTCGACAATACGCTTGGCGGATTGATCTAAAACGCGATGATCGTAAGCCTTAAGACGGATACGGATTTTCTGTTTCGCCATCATCTCATCACCTATTCGAGGATTTTGGTGACGACACCCGCGCCGACGGTCAGACCGCCTTCACGAA
>DZBA01000272.1 GCA_022729775.1 Anaerolinea thermophila
CCTTGTTATAGCCGACCTTGAGAGTCTTGATGCCCGTGCGTTCGCGTTCCACGGCTTCGAGATTCGCAATCCAATCCCGCGCGTGTTTGGATGCGTCCATCACGCCATCCAGTTCTGCGGAATAGCCCACGCGAATCACGCCTGTATTTTGAAGTGTCGCGGGCGGGTCGTCGTCAATGGCAGATTGGAGAAGGGAATATTCTTCGCTGCAAACTGGTAATTGGTGATTGGTGATTGGTAATTGATTACCCGAAACTTCCTTTATCTTTGGTAAATGCGCAAGCGTTGACCGCATAGCAACCAAATCACGCGGCTGCGCCTGACCTGCAAGGACGCGATTGACGAGGCGTTCCAAATCCGCGATGGGTTTGAGCGCGGCGCGCAACTCGGCGCGGAGCATTCCGTTGTTGAAGAAAAATTCCACGCCGTTTTGTCTTTGCTGAATTTTTTCCACGCTCAACAAAGGCTGGCTGACCCATTGGTGGATGAGTCTTTTTCCCATCGGGGTGATCGTGTAATCCAACGTGCCGAGCAGCGAGCCTTTACGGTCGCCGCGCAGGGTTTCGTTCAACTCCAAATTGCGGCGCGTGGATGCGTCGAGAGTCATAAACTCGTTCAGGCTGTAATTCCGCAGCGAGGTTAAAAGAGTCAGCGCGTCGGGCTGGGTTTCTTTAAGGTAGTGAATCACCGCGCCCGCGACTCGCACCGAGGGACTGTGATCTTTCAGCCCAAAGCCAGATAAAGAAGAAGCCTTGAAGTGCGAGAGCAAAGTTTCGTTACATTTGCCCGCTTCAAATTTCCACGAAGGCAGGGCGGTGGCGTGGTAGTTGATGCCATCGGGCAGGGTTTGAGAATCAGGGTAAACCACTTCGGCGGGATGCAGGCGAGTCAACTCCGCGCGCAAAGCCTCCAGCGGAAGTTCGGTCACGGCAAACTCACCTGTAGTCACATCGGTATAGGCGATAGAAGCGTTTGGCGGGTCGAGAAAAATCGCGGCGAGATAGTTGTTCGCGTCGCCAGGCAGCAGCGTGGATTCGGTCACCGTCCCTGGCGTGACCACGCGCACCACTTTACGCGGGAAGATTCCTTTTTCGGGCTGATTCCCCACCTGCTCACAGATGGCGACATGATAGCCCTTTTCGATTAACCGCGCGAGGTAGTTATCTACCGCGTGATAGGGAATCCCCGCCAGCGGAGTCCGCATTCCCTTGCCGATGGGGCGCGAGGTGAGGACGATGTCCAACTCGCGGGCGGTGATTTCCGCGTCTTCGTCGAAGGTCTCGTAGAAATCTCCGAGGCGGAAGAATAAAATCGTGTCGGGGTAATCGCGTTTGATTTCGAGGTATTGCTGGCGGACGGGGGTGAGGTCATCGTTGGGCATCCTCTAATTCTACGCTTATGGTCTTAAATGGACAAGGGATATAATGTCAGATATAATCTTTTGGCTTATCAAAAGACTTTTCAAGTTGTAATTTCAAGAAGGAGTGTTTAACATGTATATTGACCCGAATACTGGTGGAATTTTATTTCAAGCTTTAGCCGCCGTGCTGGTGGCTGGTTCTGGTATTTTGATGGTATTCTCTCGCAATATCCGCGAAGGGATTGCCAAACTTCGCCGCAAGTTCCGCAAAGAAGACGAACAAGAACAGCAGGATAAATAAATCACTACATGAAGACGATTATATTAGGTTTCGATTCGTTCGACCCCGCCGTGTTTGAAGATATGGCGGGGAAGAATCAACTCCCCAACCTTTCCAAGTTTGTGGATTCAAAAGGCTATTCGCGCCTCGAAGTTTCTTCGCCACCGCAGACCGAAGTCTCATGGACGAGCATCGCCACAGGCTCAGACCCCGGCTCACATGGCATTTTCGATTTCGTCCACCGTGACCCAACATCCTACGCGCCATACGTCTCGATTTTACCAATGCGGAAAACGATCGCGGGAGATCAGTTCGTCCCGCCTTATATCGCCACAACCCTATTCGAGAAAGCAGCAGAAATGGGATACCCCGCCACTGCCTTGTGGTGGCCCGCCATGTTCCCCGCCCGCCCGGAATTACCGGTCAACACCTTGCCCGGTCTTGGCACACCTGATATTCGCGGGCAGCTTGGCGTAGGAACTTTATTTACAACAGAAGATGAAAAGAAAAACAAGACGACGGTTGCGCGCCTTGAATCTGATGGAAGAAACCGCTTCAAAGCGCTGTTGAACGGACCTACTATTAAAACAAAAACTGGGTTTGCGCCTGCAACCGTTCCAGTATTGGTAGATGTATTAGACGCAAACACAGCAAAGGTGACCATTGGCGATGTGCAGCTGCAATTGCGCGTTGGAGAATGGAGCGATATTTTTGATGTCAAATTCAAAGCAGGATTTTTATTCAACATCCACGCGATTACGCGCGTCATCTTAACCAGCGTACAAGGCGCGGTGCGGATGTATTCGCTGCCTTTGCAGATTCACCCGTTACACGCATTATCACACTATTCGTCATCGAAGTCGTTTGCAAAAAATCTCTGGCAAAAAGTCGGCGCGTATCTCACGCTGGGCTGGCCCCAAGACACAACAGGCTTGGAAGACGGCTGCATCAGCGACGAGCAATTCATCGCGTTATGCGATACCATCTTTGAAACTCGTAAGCAGATATTCTTCCACCTGCTGGGAGAATTCAAAGAAGGCGTGCTTGCCAGCATCTTCGATGACTTGGATAGAATGCAGCACATGTTCTATCACAACCGCTTGGATGTCGCGCAGGAGTGGTACAAGAAACTCGATGGTTTTGTCGGCGAAGTGAATGCGCGCGCGAGTCAACTTGGCGGAAAATATAATACGCTTATCTTATCTGACCACGGTTTCACGACTTATGAGCAAAAGATTCATCTCAACCGCTGGCTTGTCCAAAACGGATATATGACCTTGAAGAACGGCGCAACAGAAGGCGATTTTTCCAATGTGGATTGGGCGCAGACCAAAGCGTACGCAGTCGGCTTGAACAGCTTATATCTCAACGTCGCTGGGCGCGAAGGTCAAGGCTCGGTCAATGCGGAACAAATCGAGCCGCTGCTTGCAGAAATCCAAACCAAATTGCAAGATTGGAAAGGCGCGGATGGAAGAAACGTCGCGCATCGGATTCGCCTCAAACACGAAGTTTACAACGGCGGCGCATATACGCGCCTCGGACCTGACCTCATTGTCGGCTATTCGCGTGGTTATCGCGCCTCGTCTGAGACAGGACTCGGCAAAATTCCACAAGCGCTCAGCGAACCGAATCATGACCACTGGGGAGCGGATCACTGCGTAGACCATGAGCTCGTACAAGGCGTGATTTTCGCCAACCGCGAGTTGGAAAGTTTTGGCGGAATCTCCTTCCGCGATATTCCCTTCCTCGCCATCGGCAAACACCTCGACCAGTCGCACATCAAGCCGCCTTCGCAACAGGTCAGCACGGGTAACCAAAAAGACCTCGAAGAAAGATTGAAAGGTTTGGGGTATCTCTAGCGTAACGGAGTCCAGAAGTTCTACTTCTGGACTCATCGCAAATAGAACTTGCGGAGTCCCTTATATAAATTATGTTCAAAAAACTTTTCAAACGTGAAGAACCTAAACCTGTCAATAAAAAAATCGTCGTTGTCTCCGGGTTGCCGCGTTCCGGTACTTCGATGATGATGAAGATGCTCTCCGAGGGCGGACTTGCAACTGTTGTGGATAATCTCCGCGAGGCGGACGAAGACAACCCCAACGGTTATTTTGAAATCGAGGACGTCAAAGCCTTAAAGGATGGGCAAAACCAGTGGATTTATGACGCGCGCGGAAAAGTTGTCAAGGTCATCTCGTACCTGCTGGAGTTCCTGCCAAAAGACTTAACCTTCGATGTGATTTTTATGGATCGTGAAATTAATGAAGTGCTTGCCTCGCAAAAGAAAATGCTTGCGCGCAGGAATGAAGTTTCCGCCATTTCTGATGAAGACATGGAAAAACAATACCGCGAGCATTTGAAGGCGGTCAAGTATTGGCTGCCGCGCCAGCCTAATATGCGCGTGCTGTACGTCAAATATAATGAGATGGTTAATTCGCCCGAAACGTTGGTGCCGAACATCATCAAATTTTTAGAATTACCGTTAAACGCGGATGCCATGAAAGCCGTGCCAAATCCCGCACTTTACCGCAACCGCGCTTAACCTTTTAACATTCAACCCGCAACATTAAATTTTTTACAACCTTAAAATTTGGAGGCTTTTATTATGTACAAACTCGTCCTCGTCCGTCATGGACAAAGCTCATGGAATCTCGAAAACCGTTTCACCGGCTGGGCTGATGTTGACCTGACCGACCTCGGCGTGCAGGAAGCGCGCGAAGCTGGAAAGTTACTCAAAGAAGATGGCTATGATTTCGATATCGCATACACATCCGTTTTGAAACGCGCTATTAAGACATTGGGAAATATTCAAGATGTAATGGGACTCGATTGGCTGCCGGTTGTCCGCGCATGGCAATTGAATGAACGCCATTACGGTTCGCTGCAAGGTTTGAATAAGTCGGAAATGGCTGAAAAATTTGGCGAAGCGCAAGTGAAAGTTTGGCGTCGCAGTTACGATGTTCCGCCGCCCGCGCTGGAAT
>DZBA01000273.1 GCA_022729775.1 Anaerolinea thermophila
TGCAATTGACATTCAAGCCAACGAAGGCGAGCCAGTCTTTGCGGCAGGCAGCGGCGTAATTACAATGGCACAAGGCGGCTGGAACTATGGCTACGGCAATGTCGTTCAAATAGACCACGGCAACGGATACGTCACCGTATACGCCCACTTAAGCGCAATCAACGTCGGTTTATGTCAATCGGTTGGACAGGGCGCGGTCATCGGCGCGGCAGGAAATACCGGCAATTCGTTTGGCGCGCACTTACACTTTGAAGTTCGTATGGGCGGCTCGAACATCAACCCGTATGACATTGTCCAATAAACAGGCAGATAGGTAACAAGGTAACAAGTAGACATGAACTGTCTACTTGTTTGTTAAATCCCCATGAACGCGCAATCACTTCAAACAACATTATCCAACTTAAATATTGGCGGCTTGCGATATTTTGATTCCATCGGCTCGACCAATGACGAAGCCCTCGCATGGGCGGCAAAAGGCGCGCGCGATTTTTCCATTGTGGTTGCGGATGAGCAAACCAGCGGACGCGGCAGGCTGAGCCGTAAATGGTTCACGCCCGCGCAAAGCGCGCTGGCAGTGAGTTTGATTCTGCGCCCCGATTCGCGCTTGCGCCCGCATCTTTCGCGCGTGGTTGGGTTGGCTGCGCTTTCCATTGCGCAAGCCTGCGCGGAGTTGAATCTCGCGCCGCGCATTAAATGGCCCAATGATATTTTATCGAACGGAAAAAAACTCGCGGGGATTTTGGTCGAGACCACCTGGTCAGGCGCGGAGGTTGAAGCGCTGGTGATTGGCATGGGAATCAACATCCACCGCGAATCTGTTCCGCCTGCGGAGTTTTTACAATTTCCCGCGACGAGCATCGAAGATGAATTGGGAAACAAACCGCCCGCGCGGGAGGAAATTTTGCGCGGGGTTTTGAGCGCGCTGGTCGAGTGGCGCGGAAGAATCGGCTCGGATGCGATGATAGAAACGTGGGAGAATGCGCTCGCGTTTCGCGGGGAGCAGGTTCAAATTCAGGCGGGGAATCAAAGCGCGGTCAGCGGTGAATTGGTCGGGTTAGAATCCGATGGCAGTTTGCGGCTGCGCGACGCGCGCGGGGAATTCATCCCCATCCGCTTTGGTGATGTAAGCCTGCGTCCCGCCGCGTGATAAAATTAAGTAGATGTCAGTATGTTTTTAAACGAATCTGTCATTGCGAGGGATGGCGTTCTTCCATCCGAAGCAATCCCCTTATTTTGCAAAAAGATTGCTTCGTCGCTGCGCTCCTCGCAATGACATGAAGTTAAAGAATTTATAAAAGAGGTAACTATGTTTGATGATCTCCGTGAAGAAGCTACCGCCGTACCGGAAGTGGAACAACCCAAACCGAAGCCCGTAGAAAAGCCCGCGCCCGCCGCCGTTGCGCCCAAGCCGCGCAAAAGGTCAAAGAAGATTTTCGGCTTGACAGGTCCACAGCGGTTTATGGTCAGCGCGATGCTGATGTCAATGGTCTGCATGACCGGCTTTATGTTTTTATTTGTAATGGGAAAGATTGGATTTTAGGGGAAAACTATGCCCGCGCCTGAATCAATAAAACAACTGGTAGAGAGGTTTGAACAGCACTACGAATCGTATCGTTCGAGCAAGTATAACGAGACGCAGTTACGCCGCGAGTTTTTAGACCCGTTCTTCGAGGCGCTGGGCTGGGATGTTCTCAACAAGCTGGGATATTCCGAAGAGAATAAGCACGTCATTCATGAAGATTCGCTCGAAATCGAAGGCGCGAAGAAAGCGCCGGATTACGCTTTTAAGATTGGCGTGAAGCGCAAGTTCTTTGTAGAAGCGAAAAAGCCTTTCGAGAAAATCGAAACAAAAGCCGAGTTTGCTTTTCAGTTGAAGCGTTATGTCTGGTCTGCCAAACTGCCTTTGGGAATTTTGACGGACTTTGAAGAATTTGCCGTATATGAATGCAGGAGCAAGCCTAAAATCAGCGACTCGGTTAAAACCGGGCGGGTGATGCTGCTGCATTACAAGGACTACATCGAGAAATGGGACGAACTGGTCGCCATCTTTTCGCATGAAGCGGTGATGCAGGGAAAGTTCGACGCGTTTGCAAATACGGCAGTGAAGAAGAAAGGCACGGCGGAAATTGATTCCGCGTTTTTGGATGAAATCGAAGGCTGGCGTAACGCGCTGGCGACCAAAATCGCTTTGAGGAATAAGGACAAAATCCACAGCGAAACGGATTTGAATTACGCGGTGCAAATGACGATTGACCGCATTATCTTTTTGCGGATTTGCGAAGAGCGCGGATATGAGCCTGAATTTCAACTGCAAGACGCCGCCAAGCATGAAAACATCTACGCGGAGTTGAAAAAACTTTTTCTCAAAGCAGACCGCAAATATAATTCCGGGTTGTTTCATTTTACAGAAGAAAAAGGGCGCGGGCGGGCGGATGACTTCACCACCAAGTTGGAGGTTGATGACGCTGTTTTGAAAAGCGTCATCAAGGATTTGTATTATCCTTCGCCTTATGTCTTTTCACAAATTCCCGCCGATATTTTGGGACAAATTTACGAGCAGTTTTTGGGCAAGGTGATTCGACTGACGCAGGGCGGTAACGCGAAGGTGGAAGAAAAGCCCGAAGTACGCAAGGCGGGCGGGGTCTTTTATACGCCGACCTTTATTGTGGAGTACATTGTTAAAAACACAGTGGGAAAGTTATTAGAGAATTTGCTGGAACGTCCCGAAGGTTTACAGGACTCGACAAACTCATCGTCAAAACCTTCGGGACGGTCTGTAACGCCAGTTGACGCGGCGAAATTAAAAATCGTTGACCCGGCTTGCGGTTCGGGGACTTTCCTTTTGGGCGCGTATCAGTATTTGTTGGATTGGCATTTGAATTGGTATTTGACGGATGGTTTGGAAAAATGGTCAAAGGGGAAGAACGCCGTTTTAACGCAAATGAAGGACGGCTGGAAGTTGACCGTTGCCAAGAAGAAGGAAATTTTGCTTAACAACATCTACGGCGTTGACCTCGACCCGCAGGCAGTGGAAGTGACCAAACTTTCGCTGCTGCTGAAGGTCATCGAAGACCCGGGACAATTATCCCTGCTCGATGAGCGCATTTTGCCCGATTTGGGAAAGAACATCCAATGCGGAAATTCGCTGGTTGCGCCAGATTATTGGGATGGGCAGTTTGAAGGGAATGTAGGATTAGGGATTAATGATGAGGAACGAGCGCGGGTGAATGCCTTTGATTGGAAAGCCGCCTTTCCGCAGGTGTTTGCTCAGGGCGGCTTTGATGCGGTAATTGGAAATCCGCCGTACAGAGTAATAACTGAACAATATCTATTAGCATACTTAAATAACCAATACAAACATCAAGATTACCAAAAAGACTTATACATGTTATTTTTAGAGCAATATAAAAATTTGCTAGAGCCAAATGGCTTATTGGGCGTCATTGTATCTAATACGTGGCTACAATCTGTAAATCTTCGAAATATTCGCAAATACCTGACAAGCGAATATTCATGGATCAAGATATTGCATTTACCTGAAAAAGTTTTCAAGGCGGTTGTTGATACTCATGTTTTATTATTTCAAAAAACAGCATCGGGAATTCAAGAGAATGATGTAGTAATTATTGATATATTGAAAAATGGACAAGTCAACCAGCATCATGTTTTAGATGGAAACTTTATCCCCAAAAATGGCGACCCAATAAATATAGTTGCCAATCCCAAAATGCAAATTTTGTTTCAGAAAATAACGCAAAATTCAAAGCATCTGGAAGATTTCTTTGTCGCATACAATGGCGTAAAACCATTTGAAATAGGAAAAGGCAAGCCACCACAAACAGAAAAAATAACCAAAGAACAATCTTTTGTAATTGAAGGGAAAGCCCCAAACAAAAAATGGAGTCCTTTATTACGTGGCGGACTAATTCAACGCTATAGAAATAACTGGAACAATGATTATTGGATTTTATATGGGGAATGGCTTGCTGCGCCACGCGATCCAGCAATTTTTGACGCACCAAAGAAAATAATGGTTCGCCAAACGGGAGATTCAATAATAGCAACAATTATCGAATCTGGATTTATAGCCAGAAATAATATGCATGTTATTCTGCCAAAAGATAATAATTACCAGATTGAATATTTACTTGGATTAATGAATTCAAAGTTTATGGACTTCGCTTATAGTTTTATCAATCCTGAAAAAGGTGAAGCACTTGCCGAAGTAAAAAAGAAACATATTGAACAATTACCAATTCGCCTCATCAACTTCGACGACCCCGCCGATGCAGCCCGTCACGACAAAATGGTCGCGCTGGTCGAGCGCATGTTATCACTGCACAAGAGTCTCGCATCCGCGCACAACCCGCAAGAATCAGACCGCCTGACTCGGGACATCGAGTCCACTGACAGGATGATAGACGAACTGGTCTATGAGTTGTACGGTCTCACAGAAGAAGAAATAAAGATTGTAGAAAATAAAACGTAAAAAGGAAACCCAAAATGCAAAAATGTCTCATCATTGTCAACGACGCTCCGTATGGAAATGAACGTCCCTACAACGCCTTTCGGCTTGCGCTGAATCTGATCAAGCGCGAAGATGTGG
>DZBA01000274.1 GCA_022729775.1 Anaerolinea thermophila
CTCAAGGACGACAGGTTATTGCGATCTTTACCCATGATTTAGGCACTCCCAAAAACTTCCACATCCATCTTTTAACGAATGTGGTTTTACCATGCAGAATATTGATTCTTGATTGTGAAATCTTGAATTATTTTTCGTAAAATATTTTACCAAAAACGGTCTAATTTGCAACTGACAAATATCACCTCATTCAAAGGTTTTAATCTGTTAACTCATTGCAAAGCGCAATGACAAGCGAATCTGTCATAATAAAGTACAAATTTATGCCAACAAAAATATTAGTTATTGACGATGATAAAGCCATTACCGAATTGATGAGCCTGTTACTTCAGGCTCATGGGTTTGATGTAATCACCACCAACAGCGGCGCTGAGGGCGTAAAGCTTGTTGTCGAAAAAAATCCGCATATTATTTTGCTCGATTTGATGATGCCTGACCTCGACGGATGGGAAGTCAGCAAAGCGGTGCGAAAATTCAGCAACACGCCTATTTTGATTCTCTCCGCAGTAAATGACCCCGCTATGGTCGCCAGCGTTTTGGATGCCGGCGCGGATAATTTCCTCTCCAAACCTGTACCGACAAGCGTGCTGGTCGCCCACATCAGAAAAATGGCGCGCCGCCCAACAGACGCGCTGGTAATTCCAAAAAGCGCGTCCAATGCCATGCGCAGAAATACACATCCGCTTGCTTCTTAAAACAAATCAGGGTCAATCAGACCCTGATTTTTATTTTAACATTCTCAGCGCGTCGGCAGTTTTTTCGGGGGCATCCATCATCGGCGCGTGTCCAACGCCCGCCAATTCAATCAGCCGCGCGGAAGGGAGTATGATTTTAGCCTCACGCGCGCGCTCGACTGGAATCAACTCATCCGCGCCGCCGTGAATCAAAATCACGGGGAAATCACATAACGCAAAAAATGACTTTGAATCTTCGCGGTCTGCCATTACCTTCAATGCGCCGCTCACGCCGTTTTTGTTTTGTTGCAGAATCAAATCACGAATTTTGTTTTGCGTTTTTTCATTGGATGAAAACTTCGCGGGCATCGAATCCGCGACGACACCTACGCCCTCTTCTTCGACCTGCTGCGCGGTTTTATATCGCCCTTCTCTTTTTTCAGTCGTATCCGCTGACAGCTGTGAGCAAACCAGCGCGAGGCTGCTGACGCGATATGGATATTTCACGGCGAAAGCCAGCGCGACATATCCGCCCATCGAGTGACCCGCGAGCGCGATTTTTTCCACGCCCAAAGAATCCACCAGCGCGGCGAGGTCATCCGCCATATCGGTCGCCGTGTACGCGGAATCTACGCCCGCAGATTCGCCAAGCCCGCGCAGGTCGGGCAGGATGAGGTCGAAATCATTTTTCAACAATTCAGCAGTTTCATTCCATATCGAATGGTCAAGCGGAAAACCGTGAATCAACATCAACGGCTTCCCCTGCCCCATTCTTTTATAAAATATTTTTTCTGTCATCCTTCCTCCATTCTAAATTCTTCATTCTACATTTACTTCCACTTCACATTGACTTTCAACTTGCTTCCTAACTTCGACTTGTAATACACAAATCCGTTATCACGCCCAAACTCGAACACGCGGCGGGTGATGTCCACGTCCATTTTGCAGTATTCGGCAATTTTTTCCATCTCGCCCGCGCGGAACCATTCCACCGCTTGAATCCCATCCGCGCTTTTGGTTGCGCCCAAACTTGCGCTGGCGATATTATCGAGGCTGATTCTGAATCCCAAAATTTGTTGAATATCCAAAAGCATGTCCAGCGTGGGAATGGACGCAAGCCGCACATCAGGCGCGTACGGCTGCAAGACCGTATAGTCGAAGCCTTTGAGATTAAAGCCAATCACCTTCGTCGCGGATTTCAATTCCTGAACCAGCGCGGGCGCGTCTTTTTCCCAATACACGGCGAAGTCGTTCCGCGCCGTTGACCATGTGACGCCACAAGAGAGTTTCAACTGGCTGATATTTTCACGCCCGCCAACATCGTCAATTAAATTTTGCGATTCCAAATCGAAGAACACATAATTCATATTGAGCCTCTTTTTTTTATGATTACGGATTCCAGAAGTTCTACTTCTGGAAATTTTGCGCTGCAAGTAGAACTTAACGCCCGCAAGTAGAACTTGCGGAGTCCGCTACTTTTGGATTTCTTCCCGCGCAAAAGCCAGAGCCTGCTCGCGGGTTTCGATTTTTCCCGCCGCCTGATTCTCGCGGATGGATTCCAACAACTGCCCGATGACGGGACCAGGCGTAATGCCGAGTTCCTTCATCAACACATTGCCATCCAACAGGCGCGGGGGGGAGATGATCTCTTCGGGCTTCTCCCAATAATTTTCGAGCAGAATTCGCGCAATATCCAGATACGCCGTCCACGTATCAATCGTCAAATCCTGCGCGCGCACGGCGCGGGTATCTGCCAATGCAAGCAAAATCAAATCCACGCCTGCTTCGCCGCAATCGCGGAAGAAGCGATAAATCGCTTTACGCGAGGGAGTCTGTTTGTCGTGTTCGAGACGACTGGCGAAGAAATGAATCCGCATGTGATGTTTGATGAGCATTTCGACACGCTGAATTTCATCCGCGCTCATGTTGAAAGAACGCAATCGTTCAGCGGCGACTTCCGCGCCTTTGTTGTCATGATCAAAAAAGCGCGTGCGCCCATCTTCTTCCACCGTTTTGGTTTCGGGCTTGCAGACGTCATGATACAACATCGCAAAGAAAAGTAATGAACGATGAGTGCGATCTGTATTCAAGCGTTTCGCAAAATGATTTGCGAGCTGCTCGCGGTAACGTCCCAGCCGCAAGCCGAGCAGCCCTGTAAACATATCGTTTGTTTTGTCCGCGTCATAACCCATGCGCAGCCCGGAGATCACCTGATCAAGATAATCGAGCGCGGCGAGGGTGTGCGTCCACACATCGTACACGTGCGGCGCAGATTGCTCCACGCCCTTCATCGCGGAAAGTTCGGGCATGAGATAGGGAAACACGCCGAGCATTTCCAGCGCGCGCATACAGGCGTTTGCCCGCGCCCCGCCCAGCATTTTGAAGACTTCATCGCGCAGGCGTTCGGGTGAAATGCGTCCCAATTGACTCGCGGATTCTTTCATCCACTCGCGCGTGGATTTATCAATGTGAAATTCAAGCGCGGCGGCGAGACGGACGGCGCGCAAAATCCGCACGGGGTCATCGGAGAAAGACGTGGGCGAACAGGCGCGGATAATCTTCGCGCGAATATCTTTTCCGCCCTCGGTGGGATCAATCATCTTTTGTTCGCGCGGATTGAACGCCAGCGCGTTGATGGTGAAATCGCGCCCGCGCAAATCTTCGATCAAATCCGCGCCGCGATAAACAGCAAAGTCAAGGAAGGTGCGCGAGCCATCCTCATTCGAGACGATGACACGCCCCGTATCGCGTTCTTCATCGAGGGGGAGAAAATCCGCGTCGAGGGCGTTGGCAACTTTGCGCGCAAGTGAAATTCCGTTCGCGGGAATCGCAAAATCCAAATCATACGATGGGCGCGAAAGAAGCAAGTCACGCACTGCCCCGCCGACGAGGTAGATTTCCTGTTCGGCGGGAAGGATGTTTATAATTTTTTGAATCAAAGGGGGGAGCGAAAGCATGAAGATGATCTCTGGTTTTTCTTTATGACGGCTTTGCTGCGCGGCGCGCAAGGCTTCATCAGGAGTCAACCCCTGCGCGATAATTTTTCCACGGACGCGAGCCACCCAGCGTCCCGTGTAGGGTGAAGGAATGCCATCTGTCATTGAGGGAATTATGCCTCTGCAAATTCAGTATATTTTCTAATTTCAGGTTCGCGGAAACCCAAGACAATTTTTTCTTTGGGGATGCCCGCTTTAACCAATTCATTGGCGATACCTTGTTCTGTACCATCACGCTGAATCCAGATTTTTCCATTAAGAATATCAATGTGAACCAAGCTGCCATGCACACGCTGATTTCTGTCGCGCCAGCCGACGTTGACGAGTAGATAGTGGTCGTTTACGCGATCAAAAACGATTTCGGTTTTTATATCGCCATATGCGTAAGGAACACTGGCATAATCTTTTAGAATTGTTTCTATAATTTGGCGGTATGTTTCTAGAGCGTCCATTGAACAATCTCCTCTGTATGAGGGTCGAAACTAAACAACTGAACGCGGTTATTCTTCAACAACAACTTACCAATGGGTTCTTGAAAAATATCCACTAAAGCCTTGCGAGGAATTGCAAGATAAAGTTTTCTTGTTGGTTCTGTTTCTGCAAGGACATCATGATACAAGACATATTGCCCCAGCGCCTTTTCAAGGTCAGCCATGTCCGACGCGCCAATAAAACTTTTAATTTCGACGGCGATTTGTCTATTTTCTTTTTCAGCGGCAAATAATTCCTCAGCGCCGAGATCAATATACAAGTCTCTTCCGCCCCATTCCAAACGAAGCGGATCGTGGGTGATTTTCCAGCCGTCTTTTATCAGCGCATTTTTTACAGCGTTATGATAAATGTCTCGCGCAGGCATGAAGCATCCTTTTGAAAAGTTAGTGATTTCTTTGAGTATAACATTTTAAGCAGACCTCGGAGGTCTATCAATATTGG
>DZBA01000275.1 GCA_022729775.1 Anaerolinea thermophila
CCTGCCATCCACCTTTGCCATCACAATCGGAATCCCCGCGCCCTTGGCAATGTGATAAAAACCACGCTTCCACTCCTTAACTCCGTGCCGCGTGCCTTCGGGCGCAATCGTTAAAATAAAGCGATCGGCTTTTTGGCAGGCATCCACCATTTGCTCCACCAAGCCAACAGATTTGGAACGGTCAACGGGGATGCCGCCGCACCAGTAGAAGAACCAACCGAACGGCTTGCGGAATAATTCCGCTTTGCCCATGTAGCGGGCATTTGCCTTCAGGCGGAAGATCACGCCGAGGAATAACAAAAAATCCCAGTTCGAGGTGTGGTGCGCGCCGATGATGATGTACTTTTGGATATCTGGCAATGTCCCTTCCACGCGCCAGCCAAACGCCCGCATGGTGGAGTTACTCAGAAAGCGTAAAAATGGACTGATGATCGGGGTGTTGAAGATGGTTGTTTTCATATTTCCTCACATGTAAAACCCAGAAAAATAATAAATGTTTCGCATCCTTCCAAATTTGTGGTTAAATATCCACATGACTTTGAAATCGTCCTTCCGCTCCCTTGTTTACCAAACCGAAAAACTGGCACAGCGTCTGCGCTTCGCTTCCCAGCCCGCAGATCTTCCCATCCTGCTTGGCATCTCCTTCCCAAAAAGCGGCACGCACCTGCTTGACCAAATTTTACTTGGATTTTCAAATGTTGCGCCATTTTCAAAACGAGTTCATTCATTCTACGCCGAATACGAAGGCGGGAGCGGACGCAAGCGCACGCCTGAGCAAGCCCTCACCTGGCTCGATTCGCTCCATCCACGGGACGTGGCTTCGGCGCATCTTTTTGCGCGACCCGAAGCTGTTGCCCGCGTCTGCTCTCCGAAATTCGCGCCGTATTTTATTTTCCGCGACCCGCGCGACGTGGTGGTCTCGCATGTTTTTTATGTCACCGATATGGAAGCGCGCCATGTCCACCACGACTATTATCAATCGCTGCCTGATTTTGACGCGCGGCTCAAGGTCAGCATTTTGGGCAGACCCGATTCGGAAGCCGAATTCCCCGACATTGCTGGACGCTTCGCCCCGTACCTTGACTGGATCAATCACCCCGAAGTTTTGACAATCCATTTTGAGGATTTGATTCACGACCGCGCCGCGACCCTGACCCGCATCATGGATCACCTCCTCGTCCGCATCTCGCTCCCCGCCACCCGCCAGTTGATTCTGGATTCCCTCGAAACTTCCATCAACCCGAAAAAGTCCCCGACCTTCCGCTCAGGCAAAACTGGCGAATGGAAAAAACACTTCACCGATGAACATAAAAAGATTTTCAAAGATGTGGCAGGGGAGTTGCTGGTGAAACTTGGGTATGAGAAGGATGGTAATTGGTAAATTACCAATTACCAATTACCAATTACCAATTACCAATGGTCTCCATCGTCATCCGCGCGTATAACGAAGACAAACACATCAGGCGTCTGCTCGAAGGGATTCAACAGCAGACCGTCCGCGATGTGGAAATCATCCTCGTCGATTCAGGCTCAACCGATGCCACCGTTGCGATTGCCGAATCCTTTGGCGCGCGGGTCGTGAGAATCCCATCAGCGGAGTTTACCTTTGGGCGTTCGCTCAACTATGGGATTAAAGCCGCGACGCGTGAGTTGATCGTCATTGCCAGCGCTCATGTCTATCCCATCTATCCCGATTGGATCGAGACTCTGCTCCGTCCATTTCAAGATGACAGCATTGCACTCACCTACGGCAAACAGCGTGGACCTGACTTCGCCAAGTTTTCAGAACAACAGATTTTTCACCAGTGGTATCCCGACTTGAGCAAATCAAAGCAGGAGACCGCCTTTTGCAACAACGCCAACGCCGCCATCCGAAAAAGTTTGTGGGAGGAAAATAATTACGACGAAACGCTGACGGGCTTGGAAGACCTCGCCTGGGCGAAGTGGGTAAAAGAGCAGGGACATGCCATCGCGTATGCCGCCGAAGCCGAGATCATTCACGTCCACAACGAAACGCCGCGCGGAGTGTACAACCGCTACCGCCGCGAAGCGATGGCATTGCGGAAAATTTACCCCGAAGCGCATTTCAACTTTTATGATTTCCTGCGTCTGACCACAACCAACATTTTCAGCGACCTGTGGCACGCCGCGCGCGAACGGGTGTTGTTGAAAAACCTCGCCTCCATTTTCTGGTTTCGCTTCATGCAATTTCACGGCACCCGCATCGGTCACCGCGAGACAAGTTTGATCACCCCGCAATTACGCGAGACGTTTTATTATGCGAGAGAGAGAAAGAAGAAAGAAGACGGAAAGCGGGATGTGGAACCAATAAAATATAGTTGACAACAACCGCATTGAAAGCAGCCACCTGTAATATAATTGAAGTATGAATACCATCGTTTTACAAAACGATCTTGATACCACCCGCAAAATTGTGCTGGCGCATCTGAAAGATTATCGCACCCGAGTTTATTTGTTTGGTTCGCAGGCAACAGGGAAAGCACGCATCTACTCGGATATTGATGTGGCAGTCCTGCCTCTCCAAAAATTGCCCATTTCAGTTTTCTCAGAAATCCACGAGGCATTGGAAGAAAGCGACATCGTCCGCACGGTGGATGTGGTTGATTTAGCTGAAGCAGATGAAAGCTTTCGTCAGCGTGTGGAAAAGGAAGGTGTGATATGGAAAGATTGATTGAGCGTTTACAGGTTGCGCGCAGGGCATTATCCACCTTGCAGGAACTAACAAACAAACCCGACCTTTCCGTTGTGGAACGCGATGCCGCAATTCAGCGATTCGAATACACATTCGAGGCGATCTGGAAAACCGCGCAAATGTTTTTAAGCGAAGTTGAAGGGGTGACTGCCAATTCTCCAAAGAGCGCAGTCCGCGCCTGCTGGCAGGCGGGATTATTGAGCGAGGAGAACGCGCAACAAGCCCTGCAAATGTGTGAGACTCGCAACATGACAGCGCATACATATAATGAAACACTTGCCCTATCGGTTTATCGCCAGATTCATGCCTATGCAGATTTGCTGGATATTTGGTTGCGAGCGATGGAGAAGAAAGTGTAAAAGCAAAAGGAAGACGGAATCCAAGGTGACAGTCATCTTCGCGCAGCGCCCTGCGGGAAAGATGACTGTCACCTTTTTATTTCGCAGGCAAATGGCTTTGACGTTGTAAGATAAAATAAGGGCTATGAAACTCGCCGCCCTTGTCCCCATGCGTCACCACAGCCAGCGCGTGCCTGGCAAAAACTATCGCCCGCTCGCAGGCAAACCCCTTTTTCACCACATCCTCGAAACGCTGCTTACCGTTCCTGAAATAGAAACCGTGATGGTGGATACTGACTCAGAGTCTGTGATGGATGGAGTGCGCCGCCACTTCCCCACCGTCAAGTTGATTCCGCGCCCCGAGCATCTCCGCGCTGACGATGTGCCGATGAACGACATCCTGCTCTACGACACCGCGCAAGTTGAAGCAGATTTTTATTTGCAAACTCACAGCACGAACCCCTTGCTAAAACCCGAAACGATCTCGCGCGCAATTCAATCACTATTTACCAATTACCCCAATTACGATTCACTCTTTTCAGTCACACGCTGGCAAACGCGGCTGTATTTTCAGGATGGGCGTGCCATCAACCACAACCCGCTGGAGTTGATCCAGACTCAAGACCTGCCTCCCGTGTACGAGGAGAACTCCTGCCTGTATCTTTTCACCCGAGAAAACCTGGCGCGGAAACATCACCGTATTGGAGACAAACCTCTCATGTTCGAAATAGACAAAGCCGAAGCCTGGGATATCGACGAGGAATTGGATTTTGAAATGACAGACTTTTTGATGAAGAGAAAAATTAACGGTTCATGAAAAAAATAATCGCTAGTTTTTTTAATGCTGCCTGGTATCCCATTGTCATCAGCGCCTATCCCGCGCTGGCATTACTCAACGCCAACACAGGAGAGATACAACCCAACGCGGTGCTTCGTCCTTTATTGGTTTCGATGCTATTTGGAGGGCTTCTTTACTTTATCACCTGGCTGTTTTTGCGCAGCAGTCACACCCACAAAGCCGCGTTCCTTACTTCGCTCTGGCTGGCATTGTTCTTCTCATTTGGGCATGCCTATATGTACATTGACGGGAAATATCCAGAATCGAATTACACGCTCTGGCTTGCGGTTGGGTGGATCGTCTTGTTTGTGCTTGCTCTTATCTGGGTGACGCGTCCAAGGTTGACCTTTGTTTCGTCAGCTTCGACATTGAACACGGTCGCGCTGGCGCTGTTGATTATGTCTGTGGGGCAAATCAGCTTCGGGGTTAGTCCGCGAAGCGCGCATGCCCTGGGCGCGGACAATGCTCCCGTTCAAGCCGATCTCGTCGCGCCAGCAAATCCGCCAGATGTCTATTACATCATCCTCGACTCGTATGGTCGTCAGGATATATTGGATATGGCTTATGACTACGACAACACCGAATTTTTGAACGCTTTGCGAGAGCGCGGCTTTTATGTGGGCGAATGCAGTCAGAGCAATTATGTCCGCACTGAAATTTCACTGGCATCCTCTTTGAACATGATGTATTTGCAGGA
>DZBA01000276.1 GCA_022729775.1 Anaerolinea thermophila
GCGCGCGCGCGCAAGTTTATCCATTTGCGATCAAATCGAAAACTGGCTTGTCTTTCAACAAAGCAAAGTGATTCTGACGTACATGCCCATCAAATCTGAAGCGGATATCACCCCGCTGCTGCGCCGTCACCCGCATAAACAATGGGTCTTGCCGCGCATTATCCCCGAAGAAGATAACCACATGGTTTTTCATTTTTATGATTCAAAAAATTTGATTTACCATCCCTTTGGCATGGCAGAACCCGCGCCAGATTCCCCGCTCATCCATCCTGAAGAAATCGAGCTAACCCTTGCGCCCGGTCTCGCGTTCGATCGCTGCGGCTGGCGGCTTGGGTATGGCGGCGGATACTTTGACCGCTTCCTTAAAAAATTCAACGGAGCCAGCGCGGGAATTGTCTTTCATGACCTGTTATTGGATGAAGTGCCGCGCTCTGAACACGACATTCCCATGCGCTGGATTGTGACCGAACGCGAATTATTCCCCGCCGCCAACTCCGTTGACTCGCCGATTCGTTAAGAGATTGTTTAATAAATCCTGAAATTGTCATTTCGAGTAAAACCACAGCGCGAGAAGAAGCGCGCGGTTCAAAGCAAAAGAAACAAAACCCCTGCCACAGATTACACGGATTATCACGAATTGATTTAAAAAAATCCGTGCAAATCAGTGAAATTCGTGGCAAAAAACGCCTTTGGATTTCTTGTTTCTTAGTAGCGGCAGCGAGAAATCTTTTCCCGGCGACACCAAGATTTCTCCTCGCTAACGCTCGTCGAAATGACAAAATAAGCGATAATCTAAGTCTCTCCCTACTTCACCGCGACCAATTCCACATCGAAGATGAGCGTGGCATTGGGGGGAATGACGCCGCCCGCGCCGCGTTCTCCATAAGCAAGATTCGGCGGGATGATCAACTGCGCCTTGCCGCCGACCTTCATCAACGCGATGCCTTCATCCCAGCCTTTGATGACACGTCCCATGCCAAGCGGAAAAACAATCGGCTCGCCGCGCGAGACGGAACTGTCGAAGACTCTTCCGTCTTGAAATTTTCCCGTGTAATGCACGCTGACCGTCTTGCCTGCTTCGGCTTGCGCGCCTGTGCCTGCCTGTACTTCGATATATTCCAAACCGCTTTCTGTTTTCATTTTTTCTCCTTGAATTTTTTTGGAAGGATTATACACTGTGGGATTCGATGATTTTATTTAACATCTCGAACAACCTTTTCATCACAGATTTTGTGTTTTCATGAAACAGCTGGATGTTGCCATACGCTTCGCCGCCATCGCTGCCCACAAGGTCTGTAACGCCGCGCAGAATTAAGACGCGCGTGTGATTCTTTTCCGCGACCCATGCAATCGCGCCCGATTCCCAATCTGCGGCGAAGGCGTTATATTTTTTGACCAGCGCGGGTATTTCTTCGGTGATGATGTCCTTATCCGCGGAGATGAGCAGCCCGCGAACGACATCGCCTGCCATCCATCTCTCGTCACCCGCCAGCCATGAAAGGTCAATTGCTGTGGCGTAATGTTCGAGCGCTTCATCGCCATCGCCCATTTGCTCGATGATGTCGTAGACCAAAGTCCGCTCGGCAAGCACAATCGTTCCGCGCTCGATTCTGCCCGCAAAGCCGCCGCACGTCCCCAGGTTGACCAGCAGCCCCGGCGCGAAGCGGTCAATCACATATTGCGCGCTTGCCGCCGCGGAAATTTTTCCCCAGCCGCCGTGAAAGAGTTTTATGGGTTGTGAACGAAAAGTTGCGAGTTGAAGGTCGGCAAACTCGCCAAAGGGAGAGTTCTGTATTTCCAGATTGGGATATAGTTCTTTCACCGCGCGCCATTCCGCGTCTGCGGAAATGATGACCGCGATTTTATTCAAACTTGCCTTCGAGATAATCCGCTACAAATTGCAGCGCGGCTTCGGCGGAGAGTTGTTTATTCTTTACGCGGTCTCCATCCCATGTGAAGGAACGCGCCCATTCGCCATCTTTGGTCGAAAGCCCAAACCATGTCAAGCCGACAGGTTTGCCCGGCATTCCGCCGCCGGGACCGGCAATACCGCTGACCGAAACGGCAATATCCACATCGAAGACTCTTCGCGCGCCGCGCGCCATTTCCAACACGGTCTCTTCACTGACCGCGCCGTGCGCGTGGAGCGTATCCCATGAAACGCCGAGCAGGTTTACTTTGGCTTCATACGCATACGCAACCACGCCGCCCATAAAATATTCTGACGAGCCGGGGACGTTGGTAATGCGGTCTGAGACCAAGCCTCCCGTGCAGGATTCAGCAGCGGAAAGTTTCAACCCGCGCGCGCAAAAAATCTCGCGCAGTTTTTCTTCAAGGGAAATTGTCATGTGACTCCTATGATTTTGGATTGGGTGAATTATACATCGTGTATAATTTCGGCATGTCAAATTGGACTGGAAAAACCCTCGGCAAAGTGGAAGTAGGAAACCTGATCGCGCGCGGCGGCATGGCGGAAGTGTATCTCGGCGAACATGTCACGCTCAACCGCAAGGTCGCCGTCAAAATCATGCGCGAGCATGTCGAAGCAGACCCGGAGAATCAGATGCGCTTCGAGCGCGAAGCGCGCGTGGTTGCAAGCCTGCGGCATCCCAACATCATTCAAGTGTTCGATTACGAAATCGCAGACGGGCAGCCGAGCTTGATTATGGAATATGTGCCGGGCGCGTCGTTGGGGAGTTACCTCAAAGCGCTGCACAAACGCGGCGAAAAACTTCCGCATAGCATGGTTGCAAAAATCATGCCTAAACTGGCGTCGGCAATTGATTACGCCCACGAACAGCATCTCATTCACCGCGATTTGAAACCCGCGAATGTTTTGCTGCGCTCCACCAGCGGGCTTGTTGAATTGGACGCGCCCCTGCCCGAAGATGTGGACCCCATCCTGACCGATTTTGGTCTGGTGCGCTTGCTGGATTCTTCCATCCAAACTTCTACGGGGACAGTCTCTGGCACGCCCGCATATATGAGTCCCGAACAGGCGCGCGGTGATAAAGTGGACGCCAAAACCGACATCTACTCGCTTGGCGTGATGTTATATGAAATGCTCGCGGGTGAAGTTCCCTTCGACGCGGAATCGTCCTTTGGAATTTTGATGAAGCACCTGAACGAACCCCCGCCGCCGATTCCTGGAATTTCTCCCAATATTCAAGCAGTGATTGACCGCGCGCTTGCCAAAGAACCGGAGGTGCGCTACTCATCCGCAAAGGCGCTGACCGATGAATTTATCGCCGCGGCAAAAGGCGATGATGTTTCTTCTGACACGTTGAAGATGGCAAAAGCGGCGCGGCAGAAGAAAAATTCCGCGCGCGCGTTCAGTTGGAATTATGCTTTCGGCGGGCTGATTTTGCTCGCGTTTTTATGGGTCGCATATCAATATTGGTTCGACTTTAAAAATAAAAACGAGACCATTGGGCGCGTCACTTATCTCGATTTCAACAATATTATGGATAAGGCGTCTGTTTCGGTCACGGGGCTTCCGCTTCCCAAATCTGGAATGCATTACGAAGCGTGGCTGCTTTCGCAGGGCGGCGAAACGCGCCGGAATATCGGCATAGTTAAAATGGATGAAAGCGGCGCGGGGCAGCTGACCTTTGTCAACCCAAACCATAAAAACATCCTCGAAGCCTTCGACCAGATCGAGGTCACGCTCGAACCGAATAATGACCCCGCGCCGGACGAATCCTCTGGGGATATTCTCGCGTCTTCGGTTTTTCCTCCGCTTGCGTTGGTGCATGTGCGCCACCTTTTGGTGCGGTTCGATTCCGCGCCCGAACAGATTCCGCTTGTTCAAGGCTTGTGGCGCGCCGTTGACGATTTGGATATCAGCATTCAGGAATTGGAAAAGGCATACGCGGACGGTAACGAAAGACTCTTCCGCCAAAAAGTGGAAGAAATCATTAACCAAATTGCAGGGAGTGAAAACCCCGCGCGGTATAAAGATTGGAACGAAGACGGCACGCTTGATGACCCCAGCGATAAGTATGGGCTGATTTCAAACGGCGAGCCTGGCTATGTCGAACAAGGCTACATTGCGCAGGTTTCTTCACATGCAAAGTTCTCCGCGCAGGCGCTGGACTCCACTGAAAATATTCAGGTTCACAGCGCGCATGTCGTGACCTGCTCTGATAATGTGGACGGCTGGTCAAAGCAAATATTGGGCAAATCCCTGGAGTTACAGGAGATGCCCTTCGGCGCGGATATGAAACCCATTGTTGCCGATATCACAAGTCTTTCCATACAGATATTAATGGGCGTGGATTCAAACGGCAATGAGCTGATCGAGCCGGTCGTTGGCGAGTGCGGCGCGGATGCGGTGTACTCGCACGCATATTACATGGCTGATATGCCCCTGCTAACCGGCGCGCATCGCATCCCGGAACCGTCAGCAGCGAAGGTTAAGTAGCCCGCAAGCGAATGCGAGGATGGAATCATCGGAAGCCAGTTCAATTCTGGCGGGTTTGCACCAAACTGTTATGTAAAGCAGAACAAATGTCCGCTATAACGCGGTTATATCATCATGTACACCACAGAAAAATCCTCCTCGCTTTAAAAGTATCAATAAA
>DZBA01000277.1 GCA_022729775.1 Anaerolinea thermophila
ATTTACGCCTTCTTCCCTTCCACATCAAAGCCGGGGATGCGCGCCGCGCGCTCCATCCACTTCAACAAAATGTCAACCAGATACACCATCACAAGGTAAACCAACGCCACCGCAATATATGACCCAATGGGATCATATGTCCGCGCGGCGATTGCCTTTGCCTTTGCCATCAGTTCAGGAACAGCGATGAGAAACACCACCGCCGTAGATTTCAACAACGAGACGGGTTCGTTCGCCCACGCAGGAATCGCCAGCCGCAACGCCTGCGGCAAAATGATATTGAAGACCGCCTGCCATTTGGACATGCCAATCGCGCGCCCTGCCATCATCTGTCCCTGACCGATGGCGAGGATCGAGCCGCGCAAATATTCCGCTTGATACGCGCCGGAGTTTAATCCCAGCGCGAGAAAGGCAGACCATTCACGCGAAAGCGTGATTCCCAAACCGGGCAAGCCGTAATACAACAGAAAGAGTTGCACCAATAGTGGCGTGCCGCGAAATAACTCAATGTATGCGACTGCAAATCCGCGCCAGAATTTATTTCCGTAAGAACGCGCGAGTGTGGTAGCCAGCCCGATGATAAATCCCGCGACAAGTCCTTCGACGGTGAGCAGCAAAGTCACGCCCGCGCCTTTCAACAGGTCAGGCAGGAAGCGGATAAAGAACTGAATGAAGTCGCTCATTTCTTTTCTTTCTTCCCGTATAGTTCGGTGATCTTCCACAAAAATTCGCGCGTGCGCGCATGTTCGGGATGTTCAAACAACGCGTCGGGCGATCCCTGCTCGACGATGCTGCCTTTTTCCATGAACACAATCTGATCCGCGACCTCGCGCGCGAAGCCCATCTCGTGCGTGACGACCAGCATGGTCATACGGTCACGCGCCAGTTTGGACATCACGCCCAGCACTTCACCGATCAATTCAGGGTCAAGTGCGGAAGTGGGTTCGTCAAAGAGCATCACTTTGGGATCCATTGCCAATGCACGGGCGATGGCAACGCGCTGCTGTTGTCCGCCGCTGAGTTGACCGGGGTAATGATCTGCGCGGTCCGCGAGTCCAACGCGGTTTAATTCTTCCATCGCTTTTTCATGCGCCTGCGACTTGGACATCTTTTTAACTTTCGTCAAACCGATGGTCACGTTGTCCAATGCGGTGAGATGGTTGAAGAGCAGAAAATTCTGGAAGACCATGCCCATTTGCTGACGGACTTCATCCTCATCCATGTTGGGCGCGGTAATCTCTTTGCCTTCGAGAAAAATCTGCCCGCTGTCCACTTTGGTCAACAGGTTCATGCAGCGCAGCAAGGTGCTTTTGCCCGTTCCGCTCGGACCGATGATGACGATGGTCTCGCCCTGATGAACATCAAGCGTAATATCTTTGAAGATGGTATTCGCCCCGTAAATTTTGGTCAGGTTCTTTGCCTGCAAGATAATGGGAGTATCCATGAAATTCTCCTACGCGTGTTGGGTGGGAAGTTTGGTTTTCTCGGAGAGCCAATCCAAGCCGCGATTGGTGAGAAAAACGAGGACAAAATAAATCAGCGCGGCTGTGCCGAAAGCGAGGAAGGGCTGCTGCGTGGTGGCGCTCAATTGCTGCGCGCGGCGCAAAATCTCCGGCACGCCAAGCGCGTACACCAGCGAAGAATCCTTTAACACGATGGATGCCTCATTCGACCAGGGCGGAATGGCGAGCCGAAATGCCTGCGGGATGATGATGAAGCGAATCGCCTGCCAGCGCGACATGCCCACTGCGCGCGCGGCGGTCATCTGTCCACCGCCGACGGCTTGCAGCGCGCCGCGCAAAATTTCCATTTGATACGCGCTGCTGACCACGCCAAGCGAAAGCGATCCTGCCCAGAACGGCGAGAGGTTGACGTACCTGCCGGAGAGGATGAAATATAAAGTAAATAATAACGCCACAGGCGGCACGCCGCGCATGAGCAAACTATAAATAGCGGCAAGGCGCGAGGCAATTCTTCCGCCGTAGTTGTACACCAGCGCAACGCCCAAGCCGATGACCAAGCCAAATGGCAAAGCCACCAGCGTGACGGCAACGGTGATGGCAGTTCCTTCTGCGATATATTTTACAAAGTCAGAAAACATTGCTCACCTTAAATGGACTCCGCAAGTTCTACTTGCGGGGAATGTCCAGAAGTAGAACTTCTGGACTCCCGATAGAATTCACAAGTTCTATTTGCAGGAAATATCAGAAGTAGAACTTCTGGATTCCCGATAGAATTTACAAGTTCTACTTGCGGGAAATATCAGAAGTAGAACTTCTGGATTCCCGATAGAATTTACAAGTTCTACTTGCGGGAAATATCAGAAGTAGAACTTCTGGATTCCAGCCAAAAACAAAACGGGGCGGCTTAACACCGCCCCGCCATTTTTATTCACCTGCAAAATATTTGACAGCCAAGCCGTCAATGAAGCCTTCGGATTGCAACTGCTTGAGGACGTCGTTGATTGCCTGCGCGAGTTCTTTATCGCCTTCGGGGATGACGATGTTCATCGGTCCGCTGGAGAGGACATCCTTGTACGCGATTTTCAATCCGCCGACCTGTTTGGCAAGCGCTTCCGCGGGGATGAGGTCTGCGAACATCACGTCAATGCGTCCGTTTTTGAGGTCGAGCGCGGCTTGGTCTGCGCGGTCATAGCGGAACAAATTTCCTTCGGGCATTTTGCCGGGCGTGACGAGGTTATCGGTCAGCCAGCCATCTTGCGTGGTGCCGGTCTGCACGCCGATCTTATACGCGGTGACATCTTCGGGCTTGGCAATCGTTCCCGCGAATCCTTCCGCAACCATGAAGGCGTCTTCACCGAGATAATATTGGTCGCTGAAATCCACGACCTTGTCGCGCTCTTCGCTGTAGTTGAACGCGGAAATGGAGGCGTCAATCTTGCCTTCCTGAACGCCCGCAATCAAACTATCGAAGGGCATGTCCACCCATTCCAGTTTCAAATTCAGGCGTTTGGCGATTTCGGTCATCAGGTCAATATCGAAGCCGGTCTTGTTGCCGCTCGCGTCTACAAACTCGAAGGGCGGATAGTCCGCGCTCGTCCCGACTTTGATGACGCCCACAGCCTTGATGGACTCCATGTGACTCTTCGCGCCTCCCCCACAAGCGGACAACAGCAAGCCGAACACGACAAGCAGTGAAAACAGTGTGTAAAAACGTTTCATTCTCTATTCCTTTTTATAAAGTGTGGAATTCCAAATGAATGGGATACGCCCCAATCTTACGCCCCATGCAATCCGCCCGCAAGTGAAAAATGTCACTAAAATAAGCAAGTTCTGTTTGGTATATAATGAGGGCATGAAGAAGTACCGCCCGCGCGTCCGCGCGTTGAAATTGGCAACGGAAGTCCGCAAACGATTGACTAAGGAGTTGGGTCAGCCCGTCAAGGTCATCATGTTTGGGTCGCAGGCGCGCGGCGACGCAAAGAAGGATTCCGATATTGACTTGCTGGTGATATTGCCTTCATTGGAAAGTTCCATGATGTATCTTGCTTTTGACGTTGCATGGGAAATAGGATTGAACGCGGGAAAAGTCATTCAAGTTGTGCCTGCTGAAAAGAATGAGTGGAAGCGCTTATCCGCTTCCCCGTTTTATCAAGCTGTTAAGCGGGAAGGAGTCGCCGTATGAGTCAGAAAACATGCGCGAAGAAATAGACCTCCGAGTTCTAAGAACTCGGAGGTCTGGCTTTTTTTTGTGCGACTCGCCCTTCGGGCGAGAAGTAAAGAGCGACTCCCATTAGCCAAGTTGAATAAAAAATCAGCGCGATTCAGAAAACCAGAACAACAGACTCCCTTCGGTCGCAGAAAACAGAATCAAGGAAGAGAGCGGGCGCAGCGGAAGCCGATGTCGTTGAAGATGCTATCGGGAGAGTAGTTGCCCCGAACCGCAGAACGGGCGAGGCTATAGTAGTCGTACCACGAGCCGCCCCGCAGCACGCGGCTACCCGCAGCATCCAAATCCTCTCTACCGTCATTGAAAACGTATGGATATGATTTATATAAACTGCTCGTCCATTCCCATACATTGCCTGCCATGTCATACAGCCCATAAGGGCTTTTTCCGCTTTCGTAACTGCCGACTTTGGTTGTGTCGCCAACACAACCACTTTGATAATTGGCTTGATTACAATCAATCCCTTCACCCCACGGGTAAGTTCTGCCATCCGTTCCCCTTGCGGCTTTCTCCCATTCCGCTTCGGTGGAGAGTCTATCTCCGCGCCATTCGCAGTACGTCTTTGCCATATTCCAATCCACAAACAAAACAGGGTAATTGTTGAATTCCGAATTGCCGTAATAACTGGAATGGGCATTAGAATTTTTATCAGACGGTTCTTTACAAGCGCCAGCAGACACGCACTTGGCATACAGTTCATTCGTCACTTCGGTTTGGTCAATCCAAAAAGAATCCAAATAAACTTGGTGAACGGGCTTTTCATCATCCTCACCGCTGTCACTTCCCATCGTGAACTCACCCGCAGGGACGTACATCATCACCGCGCCGTCTTCCTCCGAAGTCCAC
>DZBA01000278.1 GCA_022729775.1 Anaerolinea thermophila
AGCGCAGATCATCGGCGGGAATGTCGCCAGCGCGGACGGAACAAAACGATTGATTGACGCGGGCGCAGATGCGGTGAAAGTGGGCGTCGGTCCCGGTTCAATTTGCGTGACGCGCATGGTCGCGGGGTCGGGCGTTCCGCAACTGACGGCGGTGATTCAATGCGCGGAAGCGGCACGCGCCGCAAACATCCCCGTCATCGCAGATGGCGGAATCCGCCAACCTGGTGATTTGGCAAAAGCAATTGCCGCGGGCGCGCAAACCGCCATGATTGGCAGTCTGCTCGCGGGGACAGATGAAAGTCCCGGCTTGGTGATGACGCGCAAAGGTCATCGCTACAAAGCCTCGCGCGGCATGGCATCGCTCGAAGCAAATATCGAGCGCAACAAGCGCGAAGGCAACGACCTGACCCGCGAAGAAATCGAAGATTATGTTGCCGAAGGAGTCGAAGCCGCTGTCCCCTATCGCGGACGCGCGCGCGAGGTGCTCAATCAACTCGTAGGCGGACTGCAATCCGGCATGAGTTATACAGGCGCGACATCCATTCCAGAATTTCAAGAGAAGGCAATTTTCGTCCGCATGACCGGCGCAGGGTTGAGAGAATCCGGCGCGCATGATGTGGAAGTGCTTGGATAAAATACCAAGCGAGTTTGAAGAATAAAATTTTGTAGCGCGAGGTAAATCTCGCGCTATTTTTTATTGTGGAAATGATTGAATACATAAAAAAAGCAATGCAATGCTAAAATTGTAACGAAGTTGCAATGTAAGCGCTTTTGATATTTATTTTCCCAAAGGAGATTTTAGCGCTATGAAGCATATCTGGCGTGTTTTTATATTAGGGAGTTTGTTGGCAAGTTTGCTAGTCGCCTGCGGAATGGGGGCTGAAGAGGAAAAAGTTGTTGAGTTTGCAATTGCAGAAGCGCGTCCATTAATAGATGGACAGCCCAATCCCCATTCGGTGTACGCGGGCGCTTTAATGGCGGCAGAACAGATTAATGCGCTTGGCGGAATCAGCGGATACAAAGTCAGCATCAAGTCATATAGCGATGAAGGTAATACAGAAAAGGCGCAAGCAATTGCCACCCAAATTGTCGCCAGTGACGCAGTTGCAGTCATTGGACATTCCACCGCCGATACAACATCGGCTGCGGCGCCGGTTTATGATTTGGAACGCATGGCTGCCGTTGTCGCTTCACCGATGACAAAAGACATCATCAGCGGCTATAAGGGATATTTCAATATCTCTTACACATCTGAGCAGCAAGGCGCGTATTTGGCAAATTATGCTGTCAATGTATTGAATGCCCAAACGGCAGTAATCGTATATGAGAAGGAAACTTCGCACGCGCTGTTGGCGCAAAAATTTGGAAATTCGTTTCGCGGTTTAGGCAGGCAGGTTATTACCGCAATTTCACTCGAAAACCAGCCAACCAATGTGCAAATGAAAAGCATAGTTGGTCAAATTTTCTCCAAAAATGTAGATGTTTTGCTGATTGCCGCCAACGACGCAAACTCCATTACGCTTGTGAAGGAATTACGAAATCGCGGTTTTTCGAGTTCAATCATCGGCGGCGATAATTTAAGCACGCGCAATTTTATCGAAAAAATTAAAAACGAAAGCGTGGAAATCGCGCGCCCGGGTTATTTCACCGATGGGATTATTACCACCCGCTCCTTGATGCCCGACAGCGCCAGTGGATTTGCCAGCCAGTTTACTGAAGATTACAGGGAAAAATACCCGGATATTCCAATCAGCAATTCGGCGGCACGCGGGTACGATGCCGCGCTTGCGGTGATATACGCGGCACAGTCTGCTATTCAAGAAAATGGAGAGACTACCCGTGGAAATATTTTGGAAGAAATCCGCAAGATGGACGACCCCAAAACCACTTTTTACGGCATAACAGGACCCATATATTTTGGAAGTGACCGCCTCGCTGTGCGCCAGCCCTTGTTTGGCGTATATCAATTTGGGCATCTAATTTCCGCGCCGATTCAATACCAGCCGATTCTCATCCCTGAAAATGTCCCGAACATGGAAAGTTTGGTCGAGCGCAAGCGGGTGATTACGCTCGATGGAAGATATGTATACGTCACGCATATTGTGTACACCGGCATGGACTTAATCGGAATCCGCGACCTTGACCAAAAAAATTCAACTTACACTTCCGACTTTTATCTATGGTTCCGTTATATTCCATCGGAAGATAATCCCGAATTTCTACCTGAAAATATCGCGTTCACCAACGCGCAATCCATCAACAGCAATGATTTAGTCAGGGACGAAACCACCAGCGACGGGAGCGCGTATAAGACGTTCCGCATTTCGGGTGTCTTCAAAAATGAATTTAACTTCCGCGCTTACCCATTCGATTACCAAGATTTGGAAATGCAATTCCGCAATCAAAACGCGGAGGCGGTTTTCATCCAATACGTGATTGACCGTCCGGGAATGCGATACCCCACCAACAATGATTTGCTTGTACATTTGAAAAATAACGGCGTATTCGACGCGTTATATGGCTGGTCTCCGAAACTCACCCACGCCAGCCAAAGCCTGTTTAGCACATCGTCCACGCTGGGCAACCCGCTCAATTTTGACGAGACCATCAGCACAGATTTTTCATTGTTCGATATTCATGTGCGGATGGAGCGGGATTCGCTGGCATTTGTCATAAAAAGTTTGCTGCCGCTGCTGTTTACGCTTGTGCTTGCCTATATTACTTTTTACCTGCCGGTTGGGCATTCAGAGCGCTTGGGAGTTGGCTCTACCGCGCTGTTGACAACCGCGTTCTTCCATTTGAGTTTGGCAAGCACGCTGCCGGAAATCGGTTATACCGTTGCAATGGAATATTTTTTCTACGCATCATATTCCATTTCCGCGCTGATGGTCTTCCTTGAAACGTGGAGCATCCGCATCGAAAACAGTGTGCCAAAAGACGCTGACGAGGAATCTAAACAACCCTACGAAAAAAGACGGGGGGCTCTGACTATGGCGGGGCGCATCCTGTATCCGCTTATTCTTGGCGCGGTACTTTTCATGGGCGGACTGAATTACTATAGAATCGTTGACCTAAACCCGCCTAGCGATGTCATCCGCCGCGCGGCGGAACATGTTGCAGCAAAACCGCCCCCCGCGCCAGATGGCGGACGCGCTTCCAGCACTGGCATCGAAATTGTGTTGGAACTGTCTTCATGGCGACCCGAGGACGATGCTTCTATTCGCTCGCTGTTGGAAGAATTCCATAAAGCGAATCCTGATATTAAGGTCTTACATTTGCCTGTTGCCGGGTATAGGTATAGAGACATTCTTTCTTCACGGTTGAACAATGGGCAGGGACCTGATATATTCTTCATGCACCCATACGAGAGACGCGACGTAGCGTTCACGCTCGATTTGACTGAAAAACTTCCCATCGAGAAAAATTACGACGAGAAGTTTCTCTCCCCCTGGCGGGACGCGGATGGCAGAAATTACGGTCTGCCTTATGTGGGCGTAATTCAAGGCGTGTATTACAACAAAGAAATTTTCGCCCGCCTAAAACTTCCGATACCACAAACATGGGAAGAATTTCTCTCCGCTTCAGAGGTCATCAAAAAAGCCGGTTACACGCCAATTGCCAACGGCTTAACTGAAAAAGAAGAAAACGATTTCTTTATGAGTCTGGCAGTCAATTTCATTGGCGGCTCGACAGGGCGCGAGCTTTACAACGTGGAACATGGGCGCTGCTTCAGTGATTTACATTCGACCCGCGCTTTCCAATCCGTATTGGATATCAAGCCTTACATGAGCGAAGATTTCTTGCAAACCAACTCTTACACAAGCAAACAGCGCTTCATCAATCAAGAAGCAGCGATGTTATTTGGCGGCTCTTGGGATGTTGCGTATTTTTCCGAGTTTGCCGAATTCGATTGGGACGTGTTCGCCCCGCCCGCGCTGGAAGGCTCGAAAACGTATGTCATCTTCCAACCTGATATTGCCATCGGAATCAACAAGCGCATCTTCCCCGAAAAACAACAAGCTGCGCTGAAATTCCTCGCTTGGCTGATGACCAAAGAAAGTTTGGACATGAGTTCGAAGATTTTACCCGGATTCTATCCGTTGGTTTCATTGCCGCTTGACCCGGTAGACAACGAGCATAGCGCGCAGTTCCAAAAACTCGCGGCGGATTATCCAACCGATGTGCGCTGGTCATATTCCGAAATATCGGCGACAAATCAACTGCCAACCGCAGCAAGTTTGACACAGAAAGCGCAGTATGACATGGTTGCGAATGGCAAAACACCACAAGAAGCCGCCGACTTTTTGCAAGCAGGCATGGCGCAATGGTATGTCCCCGCGCAGTCTTGCACCCGGTAAATGCTGACACAAATGGCTTTCTTTCAATAAACCAAACCCCAACCTTGCTTGCTCTATAGCAGGCAAGGTTTTTTTCATAGACAGTGATAGAATCCAAATCAACTGATACCCCATTATGGAGAACCCTATGACCGACCAAACACAATCTTGGATCGAAAAAGATAAAAA
>DZBA01000279.1 GCA_022729775.1 Anaerolinea thermophila
TGTAGGAGGCTTGCGCGAGATGCGCGCGCCCCTCATAAGGAGCCAAGGTCTCACGAGCAAGCGCCAGCGCCTGCGGGTCTACGTCAAATCCGAGCAGGAGTCCATCCGGCGCGCAAGCCTCCAAGATGCCGCGAGCGTGTCCGCCCGCGCCCAAAGTGCAATCTACATAACGCCCGCCACGTTTGGGTTGCAGTGCGTGTATAATCTCTTTGTAAAGTACAGGGATGTGTGTGTTCAAGTTTTAGGTTACAAGTTACAGGTTGAAGGTTATAGGTTTAAGGTTACAAGTTTAAGGTTGAAGGTTCACTTGATGCTTGATACCGGAACATTTGAAACTGGATCACTTGCAGCTGGACTGCTTGTAACTTGCTTTGACAAATCCAGCGTAGAGAAGCGCGCGTTGTTTGCTTCAACATCTTGCAGCTTTGCCATTTGCTCCTGCCAGTCGGCGGGCTTCCATATTTCGAAATATTCACCCTGCCCCGCAATCGCCGCTTCGCCTTCGAGTTGAAGAAAAGCGCGCAAATTTTGCGGAAGGAGGATGCGCCCGACTTTATCCGCTTCGACTGGATACGCATTCGCCAAAATCAAACGGCGCAGCAAGCGGGCGGTCGGGTCGGCAAGGTTCATCGCTTCGATGCGCTCATATACCTGCTGAAAGTAGGATTCGGTCATCACCATCAAGCACTTGTCAAAGCCCTGTGTGATGAAGGCTCCGCCGCCTGCCAACAAATCACGAAAGCGCGACGGAATCATCAGTCGCCCTTTATCATCGAGATTGTGTTGATGTTGACCTAAGAACATTTGTTCTGTTATCCTTTTTAATGCGTCAGACGCCGAAAGCCTCGGCGCCTGTTTACCACTTCTTACCACTTTCTCCCATATTATACTTCTTTAAGGGCAAAAATCAAGTGGCGAGAATAGTAAATTCATGCTATTTAAAATAACGCAAACAAAACTTGCGGAATCCATTTCAGGAAGAATCTATGACACCCACCTTCACACTACTTGAAGCGCCGAACTGGCGCGATTATGAATTGCTCGATTCTGGAGATGGTCTCAAACTTGAGCGGTTCGGTAAATATATTTTTGCGCGCCCCGAATCACAGGCGATGTGGAGCCGCGCTTTATCTCAACGTGAGTGGGATTCCGCGCACGCGATTTTTCAGCCCACCGCTGAAGAAAGTGGCGGACATTGGGTCGAGAAAAAGAAACTGCCCGAAAAATGGGAGATGAAGTACCCGCTTCCCCACTCGAAAGAATTGACCTTCTCTGTGATGACCACGCCGGGCAGGCATCTCGGCGTTTTCCCCGAGGTCGCGGCACATTGGGATTTTATGGCAAATGCGATTCACGGAGTCAAAAGTCTCCCGGCTTTTGACCGCCAACTCCAAAGACAGGAGTCTTTGGAATCCAAGAATGTAAACGTTTTGAATCTCTTTGGCTACACCGGACTTGCCTCACTCGCGGCGGGGGCGGCGGGCGCGCAGGTGACTCACGTGGACGCATCAAAAAAATCAGTCGCGTGGGCGCGGGAGAATCAAGCGCTGTCAGGATTAAGCGATAGACCCATCCGCTGGATTGTGGAAGACGCGGTCAAATATGTGGAACGCGAAGCGCGGCGCGGAGTCAAATATGACGGCATCATCCTCGACCCGCCGAAGTTTGGGCGCGGACCGAAAGGCGAAGTGTGGGAAGTTTACAAATCATTGCCAAGTCTTTTGGAACTGTGCCGCGCATGTTTGAGCGAACATCCGCTCTTTGTCATCGTGACAGTGTACGCAGTGCGCGCGTCCGCGATTCACGTCGCGCAGGCAGTGGAAGAGATGATGAAAAAATATAAAGGTGAAGTAGAAAGCGGGGAATTGGTGACGCGCGAAAAAAGCGCGAACCGCCTGCTTTCACAGGCGGTGTACGCAAAGTGGTATTCAAAATAAAAAAAAATCCGAGTCTATAACGACTCGGATTTTTTTGTAAACTTATCCGCTGCTGCTGCTTGAAGTGCTGCTGCTTCCGCCATCACTGGTCTTGCTGCTGCTGGTGCTGGTAGCCGGAGAAGTCATCTTCTTCAACAAGTCATACCAGAAAGATGAGCCTTGCGAGACAGCCATGGCGGTTACGCTTAAGCCAATAACTTTCAGAAGCACAAAATAAACCCAATCGGTGACGGGCGCGTTATTCGCCGGGAGTTGCTGGGTTTGCCACCAACCAATTTTGATGGAATATTTTTCGAGCTCGTCAACAATGTCAGAGACATCCGCCTGCGTGCCTTCCTGCTCTACCACCATTTGCGCTTGCGCGGCGGCAATGGCGCGCAAGTCGGCGCTTTGCCAGAGATTCTGCGCGAGCTGAACGGTATCCGTCCCAAAGAGGATGGTGATGGCAAGCGAAAGCATAATAACAAAACTGCGCGCGCGGGCGCGGAAGGTAGCAGCTGCCTGATCTAATAAGCCGGTAAAGTATGCGGTCGTGCGGACGCGCAAATCTTCGATGTTGGTTACGCCCTGATTGATCCAGCTGATGAATGCCTGCTTGCCTTCAGAGTCGGGCATTTTATCCACCAACTCAGCAAGCTGACGCAATTCCATTTCGCCGTTGGCGGTCAAACCGGAAATATCAAAAAACGAGTTGACCAAAATGGCAACGGGAACTTTTTCGATTTTCTTCGGCTCGGTTGCGGAAGAGAACACGCTCAACAAATTCTTATAACGGATCGGGCGTAATGCCTGCAATTGCGGAAGGTTGATTAAATCGTCAATTTTCTTATCCCCCACCAGCCGCACAAGATATTGTTCCAATGCCTTGCCGCGCGTTTCAAACGTTTCATTAATCAACTGGGTGATGAGCGAAACAATGGAACCTAAAAGATAATAGACAACGATGAGACCAATGGCTACGTCGAGGGCTTGCGAAAGGGACATGACGACACTCCTTGTTCGATGATGTTTTTATGAATGTAAATTCTTTTCCAACTTTTCCAACCATTGCAACGGACTGCCCCAGCGGATTCGTTCCTGCGCGGCAGTTTGATTCTTGCGCGGGCGTTCCCAGCGCGGACCGGGCGGTCCAGATTCTTCATTCAACCAGCTCTTCACGCCCCACAATCCCTTATATTGTACCCAATCACAATCAGAATTCAAGAGGACGCGCTGCCAGCAATCCAACGCGGGCAGGGTGGTCTTGCGCCGTGATTTTTGCCACTTCAACAACTTGCTCGATTGCGTCTGAGGTTCTTTGATAGATTCGAGATGAGGTCCGATGCGGAAGCCATCTCCGGAGGCGATTTCCAACGGCAGGCGCACAACGTATTTATCCTTGGCATAGCGCATATTCGCGAGGACTTCTTCATCAAAGACATGCGTCTGCTGTTCTTTAATGGCATCCATCGCAACCTTTCTTTGATGCGGGTTGAGCCACAAGAACAAAAAATGAATCATGCCGTCGAGCCAGAACATGAGGCGCTGAATCTTTCCGGGCTCATACATGCTTGGCGAGCGGACTTCGCCCGCGCGGCTGTAGTTGGCGTGCGAGCCAAGCGCGACATACACCACAGGATGAGGCGTATCTGCGCCGTGTTCATCCTTGACCTTGAAAAGATTTTCCCATTTTTCCATGCTGCCTGAGCCATGTTGGGAAAATAAAACCGAGTACGGCGAATCGTTTTTAAGGTAGACCGCCACCAATTCCCAATCGCCTTCGTGATGATTCATCCCATTTGCGGCAAGACGCCAATCGTTGAACGCGTAAAAAAAATGATATTGCAGAATTGTCCAGCGGTTATCATGGCTGTCTTTTTCATGCAGGACGCGCCCATAATAAACAGGCTGCGGGTCTTTCTTCAAAATTCTGGCATATTGTTTGTACGCTTCCTCCGCTACTTTTTCGGTTGCGCTGGAGAGCATATCCATGATCATGCCGGGACCTTCGGGGATGATTCGGTCAATGGTAAATTGCAGGATGCGAATCAGGATATAGAATAACGCGGCAACATAAATCGGCAGGATAATCAAGTATTCGATTGCGATGTTGATTTGTCCGCTGGGATTGATGAAGAAGCGGAGCGGCGCGAAACTCAACGCGCAAAACGCAATGACCGCCAGCGCAGATGGGATGATACGCAAGCGGACGGGCGATGCGAGCATGAATAAGAAAAGCGCGGCGGCGAAAGAAATGACAAGGTCAATCTCCACGCCGGTCAAACCGAAGAACAGCCAGCCGATGACCAGCCCAACCAGCGAAAACGCAAGCAGCCAGCGCCACGCGGATGAGTTGTCGAATTTTTTATTGACAAAGCGCAGGAAAAAATTTTCATTTTTCAGGTGTCCAATCCGCGCCGATAAAAAGTCTGCATATTTCTCCCTGTATTCAAGATATTCCACCATAGATTCCGGACTGTAAGGCGAAAGCGTGCAATGTTCCAGATATGGCTCGACAGCCATCGGGAAGAAGCGCTCACTCTTGGCAAAGCGAAGCGTGGGTTCGTACATTTCAAGCAATTCAAGGTCGTTCATGCGCTGCCT
>DZBA01000280.1 GCA_022729775.1 Anaerolinea thermophila
CACCGTCCCGAAGGTTTCCTTGAAAATCTAGTTAATCGCTCAAACCTTCGGGACGTTTCCCCTATTTTTTGAGATGATACGGAGTTTACGCGAAAAATCCTGAAGTAGAACTTCATGATTCCGTTTCGATTATTTAGCCGCTTCTTTTAACGCTTCAGCAGCGGATTTTTCGCCGGTGAATGCGCGATGTACGGCTGCGTACATTCCACCGAGTCGCGCGCCAAAGGCTGGGTCAGTGGGCAGGGTGCGACATTCCGCGAGGAGATTCTCTTGCGAGGCAAGCCAGGCATATTTGGATTTTTCGCTTGCGGAGTAGCTGCCCTTGCGGACGGGGCTGCCCGCGATGCGCGTCACGCGCTGGTCACAGTCCGCGCCCATGACTTGCAGAAGGGCTTTTAGCGCGGATACCGATTCAGTTTCGGTTTGGTTGGCAGGGATGCTGACACCCCAGGTCGCGTTCCATGCTCCGCTGAACGCGGCGGTTTTCATCTGTGCGGCGTGCGGATTTTTGTCCGGGTCGAAGATTGCAGCGGCTTGTCCGCCCCAGCTGACAGCGGCAGCAGCGCGTCCTTCATTCAGCGCGGAAAGAATCTCCCCGTTGCCATAATTCTGCGTGTCGGCGGGCGCAAAGCGGCGCAGTGATTTGTAATACTCCAGCGCTTTGATTCCGTTTTCAGAATCAAACGCGGGCTTGCCGTTTTCATCCACTACCGAGCCGCCAAAGTCCCACAGGTAGGGCAGCCAGTCGAGCAAAATCTCGGAGGCGTGCGCTTTCAACGCCAGCGGAGACATGCCAGCGGGCAGGTTCAAATTTTCAAGATACAAGTGCCATTCAGAGGGGCGCACTACTTCAGGCAGGTTGATTAAATCTCCGCGATAAAAAACAATGTGACCATCGGTAAAGAGCGGCAAAACATAACGGCTGTTTTGAAATTTACATTCTGCGGCAACCAATTCGAAAATGCCGGCAGAGTCATACGCGGAAAGTATCTCCGGCGGCAACTGCTCCAGGAACGAATCAAGCGGCGCGAGTAATTTGTCCGCGCCAAGTTGCGGCAGCCAGATATGACCGGGAATGCAGACCGCCTGATAGTTTGCTTGCGGCGCGGATAGACATTCATCCAGCGTGGCGCGGTAGTTTTCCCACGCAATGATTTCAACTTTCGCATCCACTTCAGGATGCGCGGCAAGCGATTCTTCTAACGCGGCAAGCGCGGGGTCATTGGGTCCGAGAATTTTCAGGGTCATTTCATTGCCTCCACAATTTCACGAAAGCGCGCACTGTTTGCGACAATATCGGGGCTGTGACGGTGCAACCCGCCGCCCATTAAAAAGATGACATCACGCCCGTAGACGGCTTGCATTTCCGCGACGCGATCCATGGTCATGCCGCCGCCGGGGGTGGGGAAGATGCTTTTCATTTCGGCAAATGGGGCTCCGCTTCCCGCTACAATCGAGGCGCATTCTTCTTTTGAAAAAGAGAAACGTCCGCCCCATGAAGGGAAGATGGACGCGTCCGCGCCAAACAAGCGCGGCATGAGTCCGTAGAGTGTGTAATGTGAAATCCCCGCATCGGCAGACGCGGTGAAGGAGCCAATCAGCGCGGGATGCGACATGATGGGCAGGTTCAAGCGGTCATCGTCCGCGAGCATTCGCATGGTGTCCCAGCCGATGAGTCCGGGGCAGACGAGCAACGCGCCCGCGCCCAATTCTTTGGCAAGCAGCGCGCGCTCCAAAACCTGCTCAGCGGGCGCGGAGATGTGCGGCATGTATAAACTGTGATACCCAGTGATTGCGTTGGCTTCGTGGACTGCTTCGGCGCAGGCTTTGGCGCGTTCTTTGAACGTGGAGAAGGATTGGTTCGCCAGCCCGTGATCGTCTTTGATGAGGTCAATGCCGCCGCGCGCAAAATCTCCGGCGAGCCGCGCAAGTTCTTTTGCGCCGTAGCCCATCGGTTTAAGCGCGGTACACAACATGGGACGGCTTGGCGCGTGCAACAGTTCGCGCAGTCCGCTGCGCCCAAATCGCGGTCCGCGTTTGGCTGCCATTGCAGGCGGCAGTTCAAATGATTCCACACGCACGCCTTTTTGGATGCTGGTGTTGCCAAAGACCACGTTCATAAATTGCGTGGTTTCATCGCCAGCAGATTCAATGGTGTAGGAAATGACAACCCGCCAGCCAGCCGCGTTTTCTTTTTGCGTTACCTCTTCGATGTGACCGACGATTTTTTCGAGGATGTCGCCTTCGGGAGTCAGGTCAGCGGGGAATTCAACTGTCTGCTCAAAAGAGATTTCGACTGCGCGTTGACGGGCTTCGGCTTCGTTTGCTGCGGTCAGGCTGTAGGTCACGCGAAAACGCTCGCCGCTGAGTGGGACGGCGACAGAAGGCAGCCTCATAACGCCTCCGCTTTGGATGTGGAATGAACCGCTTGCAGGCGCACGGCTTTCAAATCTTCTTCATTGATGTTGAGATTTTCGCCAACAAGTTTTTCCACCGCGCGGACTAAAGCCAGCGCGTCCAACCCCAAATGTTTCATTAAGTAAGGACGGCTGGCGCCGTGCGCAAATGTATCGGGGATGCCGATTCGGGTCAGTTTGCGCCCGACGCCATTTTCAGCCATCACTTCCGCGACCGCGCTGCCAAGTCCGCCGACAATGGTGTGATTTTCAAAGGTAATCACTCCCTTACGCGCGGCGGAGGCTGCTTCTAACACGGCAGGGTCGGTGAATGGTTTAAGGGTGGAGATGTGTAAATGATTAATGGAAACGCCGCGCTCTTTCAGCACAGACACAGCGCGGAGCGATTCTTCGGTGCAGATGCCAGATGAGAACAGGGTAATATCTTCACCCGCTGTGAGATGCCGCGCCGAGTTGAATTTGAACGGCTCGCTCGCATCGAACAAGCGCGGAACTTCGCCGCGTAACATGCGCAGGTACACGGGTCCGTTCACAGCCTGCACAGAATCCAAAACGGTTTCGATTTCGGTCACGTCGCCGACTTCGATGACGGTCATATTGGGCAAGGCGCGCATGAGCGCAACATCTTCGATTGCCTGATGAGTTGCGCCGCCGGGCGTGAGGATGCCGGGTAAAAATCCCACCATGCGGACAGGCATGTTTGGGTATGCAATCGAGTTGCAAATCTGGTCGTAGGAGCGGCGGTAGATAAAGACGGCAAATGTATGAATGTAAGGGAAGAATCCCTCACGTGCCATGCCGCCTGCCATCGAGTGCATGTTCTGTTCGGTCAACCCCATCGAGAAGAAGCGGTCGGGGTACGCCTTTTGGAATAAATCCACTTCGACAGAGGAAGTTAAGTCGGCGGAATAAACAACCACCTCGGGTTTATTTGCCGCCCAATCTTTGAAGGTCTTGGCGTAGACTTTGGTATGGAGTTCCATGTTATTTTGCTCCTTCGCGGATGGCTATCATCTGGGCGTAATCCTGTGCGTAGCCTTCGCGCTCTTCGGGTGAGACAAAGCGCAGGTAATGAAGTTTGGGCGCGCGGGATTGTAAGCGCGGCAGTCCGCGACACGGGTCGGTTTTTGCCAACACAACCAGCGGACGACCATCGCGGGGGAGTTCGGCAGGCGCGGCGAGCGCGTCCAAGTCGTGACCGTCCACGCTGAAAACGCGCATTCCGAATTTTTCCAGTTTTTCATGCAGTGGCTCAATGTCCATGACGTCACACATGCAGCCATCGCATTGCTGACCGTTGATGTCCACGTAAACGCCCATATTGTCGAGTTTGTAGAAATTCATGACTTGAATGGCTTCCCAGGTCTGTCCTTCTTGAAATTCTCCATCGGACATGTAAACCCAAACGCGACCGCTTTCCCCGCGCAGTTTGCGCGCCAGCGCGATTCCCGCCGCCTGGCTGATTCCCTGCGCCAGCGAACCGGACGTGATTTCGCAGCCGGGGGAATGTTCCGCGCCAATCATTTCCACTGTCGAGCCGTCCTTGTTGAATTGCTCCAAACCTTCCGGCGACATGCGTCCAGTTTCGATTAATACCGCGTAAAGCACAAGGGCGTAATGAGCGGGAGAGAAGATAAAACGATCCAGATTGGGGGCTTTTGCTCCGTTATAGCCTGCACCGGTAAAGTAGTTGGGGTTGGCGGCTGAGGGGACGCCGGGAAATGGCGGCGGGACAGCCGGTGCAACGGAGGGACCGAGCTTCATGATTTTTGTGTACAGCGCGCTAAATGTCTCGGCGGAAGAGCAAGCTTGACTCATGTATCCGCCGTTATTTTTAATTGTATGATCAAGCACGCGCAAGCGGACAGAGTCCGCAATGCGTTGAGCTTCTGCTTGCCAGTTTTCTGTTTTTGCGGGAGTGGTCATCATATTCTTTTCCTATAAAAATGGAGTCCAGAAGTTCTACTTCTGGACTCTTGCAAATAGAACTTGAATTTAGAACTTGAGGTAGCGCCGCACTTAAACGTGGATACTTTCAATAAGCGCATCACTCACAAGTTAAGGTTTCAAGTCTCATGTCAAGGGCATTTTCAG
>DZBA01000281.1 GCA_022729775.1 Anaerolinea thermophila
TTTGGGAGGATGGCAAGTGGGTCAGCGTGCCGGTGGTCATTGACGGCAACAAGGCATACTTCACCGCTAGCAAGCCCGGCGCGTATGTGTTGGTTGTAAAGTAAATACTTAAGACCTGACAGGTTTCTAAAAACCTGTCAGGTCTGCGAACAAAAGAGCCTCCCATGCGGGAGTCTCTTTTGTTTTACGCGGCGGGCGCCGCCCACGCGCGTTTTTATCTCTCTATCTTATTCAGCAGCTCTCGCAGCGCGTCCAATTCTTCTTTAGAAAGGGTCGCGCCTTTTCCCATTTTCGTATGATCCGCCGACCAATCGCGCAGGTCGTATTTCGGCTCGCGGTCATTCCAGCTGATTAAGTTCAGTTCCTTTGACCAACCGCTCGCGGATGTGGACAAAATGCCAATGTTTTTGATGATTTCATATTTGATTTCGGACATGGAAAATCTCCTATAAGAGGGGTAAATATCGAAGGATATTGTAAGCCATTTCAGCGCAAAAGATTTATACTTACATAAAAGAGGCAACACGTATGCAAAAAAATACAGAACGCATCAACGCAAACGAAATGGCGCGATTGATTGAAGATAATTTATCCGCGAAGTCCATGAGTTTTGCCCGCCTGCCCGGCGGAGCCATCCACGCGGGAAATCCCATCTGGTTTACATCTGGACTTAACCGCGCCGGGTACAACGGCATCACCTGGGCAAGTTTCACCCCGCAGGACTTGGACGCGCAAATCGAAGAAAGCCTGCGCCCTTTCAAACAAAGCGCCACGCCGTTGACATGGTGGGTCGGACCGCTTTCTGAGCCGGGCGGTTTGGGCAGGGCGCTGCAAGCGCGCGGGTTTTTTCACAACCGCGATATGATCGGCATGGCAGCCAGCCTCAACCATCTCGCCGAATTTATCCCGCCCAATTTAGAATACGCCTTCGAGCCGGTTCTCTCGCAGGATGAACTGCGCGAATGGCTGCCGCTCTTCGCGGAAACGTTCAGCGTTCCCCATGCAGACAGCGGCATGGTATTCGACTCTTTTGCGCAGGTAAGTTTTGCGCCAGAGTCCGAATGGCGGCATTACCTGATTCGCGCTGACGGAAAAGTCGTCGCGACCAGTTCGCTGCATCTCGGCGCGGGCGTTGCCGGTCTTTACAACATCGCCACGCGCCCCGCATACCGCCAACATGGATTTGGGACAGCCATCACCCTGCATACATTCGAGCAAGCGCGTCAAATGGGTTGTATGCTGGGGACATTGCAAACAACATACCCAAACGCGCTGCGCCTATATCACCGCATTGGATTTGAAGTGTATTGTAAAATTGGAATCTATCAAAGGAGAGATGTATGAATAAGAAAACAATTTTCATCGTACTGGTTTTGTTCGTCATTCAACTGTTGATTGCCGCGTGCGCGTCATCAGCGAATCCCCCCCAAGCCGCGGAATCATCCGCGGTGGAAACAGCCGCGCCCGCCGAATCTGAAAGCGAAGAATCCGTCGCAATCGAAGAAGCAACGGAAGATACAACGGAAGAAGAACCGCAAGCCACTGAAGAAGCGGAAGAAGAAATCATCGCGGACGAATCCTCACCGGCGTGCATGACTCAACTCGAAGCCATGCTCAATGAAGAAGGCGAATCAAACATCCCAGACGACGCGCCGGAAGATTTGGATGAAGAATACATTCTCGTCACTTATCAAGTTTCTGGCGATGAAATTTCCGCGCCGAAAAACGAAAGCGACATTCCGGAAGAACTGATTCCATACCAGCAAGATGCCGCGCGTCACAAAGAATTGTGGGAGTTCTACACAAAACTCATCCCCGCTGAGCGGCGCACTATCATCGGTGAATTCGTCATTTTCAGCGACGGCGCGTATAACGTCATCGGCGCAGTGGACGAAGCCAGCACGCCCGGCAAATGGACGTTGGAAATGGACGCCATTGACTCGCTGGATGTCGGAATGCTTTCGACCACGCTCGTACATGAATTCGCGCACATGCTCACCCTCGACGACACACAGATTGACGATACCGCGTCCACCTGCGCCGATTACCAAACCATTGACGGGTGCAGCAAAAAAGATTCATACATCAACGACTTCTATAACGCATTTTGGGCTGATATTTACGATGAGTGGTCTGCCACCGTCATGCCCGGCGGCGAAGTAAATGAAGACGAAGTAGTGAACTTCTACGACAAATATCCAGATCAATTCGTTTCAGATTACGCCCCCACAGGTCCCGAAGAAGATATTGCCGAATCGTGGATTTACTTTGTGTTCAGCGAAAAACCCGCCGGGGACACCATTGCAGAACAAAAGATTCTGTTCTTTTACAACTATCCCGAACTGGTCAGCCTGCGCCAGTACACCCTCAACGGGATTTGTAAATACACGGAATAACACGCGGCTTTTATTTCACCAGAGGCAGTGTAAAGGTAAATACACTGCCTTTTTGTTTTCCTTCACTTTCCGCCCAAATCCTTCCGCCCTGCGCTTCAACCAGATGACGGGCAATGGTCAAGCCGATGCCAGAGCCGCCGCGCGCGCGTGAGCGGGATTTATCCACGCGGTAAAAACGGTCGAAGATGCGCGCAAGGTGATCCGCTTCGATGCCTTCTCCCGTATCGCGCACCGAAATGCGGACTTCACTCCTATCCTGCATAACGGATACGGTCACTGTCCCATCTTCGGGCGTGTGCTGTAAAGCGTTACCAACCAAATTGGTTAGGATTTGAATCGCGCGTCCTTCATCCGCCAAAAAAGACACGGGAACGGATGACAGGTTTGTGACCAGCGTGACGCGCTTCGCGTCGAATTGATGCTGCAAACGCCGCGCAACCGTTCCGACCACCGCGGCGGAATCCACCGCGCGAATATCCAACTGCGCCGCGCGGGATTCGACGCGGCTCAATTCCTGCAAATCATCCACCAAATGACTCAGGCGTTCCGCTTCGTTGTGAATCTGTTGATAGGTTTCATCCGAAGCGGGCAGCACGCCATCCATCAAACCTTCAGCAGAGCCTTTGATGAAAGTCAGCGGGGTGCGAAGTTCGTGCGCCACATCGCCAATCAATTGACGGCGCATATTTTCAACCTGTTCCAACTGCCGCGCCATTTGATTGAAACTCGTCGCCAGTTGACTCAACTCGTCGTTGCCATTCAGTTCGACGCGCTCATCATAACGCCCCTCTGCGATTCTTCCGCTTGCCTTGGTCATTGAACGAATCGGAGAAACCATGCTGCGGCTGAACAAGACGCTCACCGCCAACGCGACAATCGAAGCGGCAATGACGGCAATCAGCAGCGCTTCGTTGAAAGAGTTTTGATAATCTTGATAAAACTGCGACATCATGCCGTTGCCCTGTCCCTGCCTGCCCAATCCATTTCCCTGCCCCATGCCCGCGCCGTTGCCATTCCCCTGTCCCGCACCAGCGCTGTTCCCCATTTCGAGGTTTTGTTCCATGAAAGATAAATGACGCTGGTAAGCGGTTGGGGTGGTAAATCGCGTGGCGATCCACACCGCTCCCATGCTGATTAGGATAATCAAAAAATAAGAAATAAAAAGTTTCATGCCGAGACGCGAGATTTTCATAACGCCTCATCATCGAAACGATAGCCCACGCCGCGCACGGTCACAACAAAATCAGGGTTTCCCAATTTTTGACGGATATGACCGAGATGAACATCTACAACGCGCATCTCGCCGAAGTATTCGCCGCCCCAGACCTTCTCCAGCAATTGCTCGCGCGAAAGGACGCGCCCGCGATTTTCGGCAAGCACGCGCAGCAAGTCAAATTCACTGGCGGTCAATTCGATGGGGACATCATCCACAGCAACCTGACGCGCGTCTACGTCAATACGCACGTGACGAAAGGACAGCACGCTGCCTTCCGTATTGGATGAACTCCCCGCTTGCATACGCCGCAGCGCGGCTTTGATGCGCGCAACCAATTCGCGCGGGCTGAATGGCTTGGTCATGTAATCATCCGCGCCAACGGAAAGTCCCACGATTTTATCGGTTTCTTCTGTGCGCGCGGTTAACATGATGACATACACCTGCGACTCGCGGCGCAAACGTGTGAGCAATTCCAGCCCGTCCATGCCGGGCAGCATAAGGTCCAGCACAATGATGTCGGGTTTGAACGCGCGCGCCGATTTCAGCCCCGCGTTGCCATCCGCGGCAGTATAAACTTGATACCCTTCAGGTTTGAGATATGCTTGAACAAGATTTACGATACTGGGTTCGTCATCTATGATAAGAATTTTTGTCATGGGGATAATGTACCTTCCAAAGTTTTTATCATCATAAAGCAAATGTAAAGGTTTGGTAAAGGCTTGGGGATTCAAAAAGCAGTATGCGCGCACACTGCTTTTACAAATCCTTGCTCACCTGTAAACCCAAGAGGACTACAACCTATGCTTTGGATTTTGAGTATTGTTTGATTTTGTCGGCCACTTTGTCTCTCAGCGCAAGCGCTTCTTCAATATCCGGAGCGACGGTAATGCAGCC
>DZBA01000282.1 GCA_022729775.1 Anaerolinea thermophila
CGATGTAACGTCCCGGCATGAGTGTCTTTTTGGCAATGGCTTGCTCTGCCATCACCCGCACCCAGGGGAAGTATTGCAGCGCGGAGACTTCCAGCGTGACCGCGTATTCATCCTTGAATTGCATCGTGTTCGCGGAGTCGCCTAACACTTTGCGCCTGTAGTCCGCGACGGAAATGAACGCGCCTTTGTCGCGCTGTTCGATCAACCAATTCAAGTCTTTGATATATTCGGGCGCTTTGGCTTCAACCTGTTTGAAGAGGTTTTCCATCTTGCGCGCTTCACGATGCTTGCGGTTAATTTCTTCCGGTGTTCCGTATTTGGCAACCACATCGAGAAAGTCTTTCATCACGCGCGGGTTGGAGTCCAGAAAAACAGAGTTGATTGATTCGAGTTTATCGGGCGAAATTTTGAGAAGGGATTGCAGATTCATTTTGGTTTCCTTGTTTTGAAAGTTACGGGTTACAGGTTGCAGGAGGGCTTAACTTCTACGCTCAGTCATAAGTTCCTCCGAATGCAAAATGTTTTTACCAAACACAAATTACGGATTACGAAATGCGCAATCCGCAATTCAACAGACTCATTTATTTTGTTCTTCTCTCAAGGTATCAATCGTTTCCACCGCATGGCGCATGTGCGGAATGACGATACTTCCCCCTACAATCAAGGCGACATTCAGCGCGTCGTGTAATTCAGCATCCGTCCAGCCCGCATCCACGCATTGAATCAAGTGATAGTCAATGCAATCGTCACAGCGCAAAACAGCCGAAGCGACCAAGCCAAGCAACTCTTTTGTCTTGCCATCCAGCGCGGAGTCTTTATAGGCGGCAACATCGAGATTAAAAAATCTCTTGATGCCGAGGTGATTAATTTCCAAAATGCGGTCATTCATGCGCTCGCGGTATGCGCGAAATTCATCGAGGTTCGGGGTCATGCGGACTCCTTTTTAATTCCGCAGCCTCGTTCCAAATCAGCGCATGAAGCGCGTTATTCGAGAGGCAACGCGGTGGTTGATTTCACTTCCGTCAACACAAGACTGGTGTGGATGCGCGAAACGCCGTGAATGGGCGTCAAGCGATCCACCACGAAGCGTTCCATATCTTTGCTATTGCGTAACGCAACTTTGAGCAGGTAGTCATACTCGCCTGTGATGTGATGACATTCCAGCACTTCGGGCATTTGCCGCATCAATTTGCGAAATTTTTCGACCTGCTCCAGCTGGTGCATTTGCAAACTGATATGGACAAAACAAAGCAGGTCATAACCGGCTTTCTCGCGATCAACGACTGCGGTATAACGGCGGATGTAGCCATCCTTCTCCAATCTCCGCAAGCGGTTCAACGCGGCTGGCGGCGAAAGGCTGACCTTTTGCGCCAATTCCACATTGCTTAAGCGCCCATCCAATTGCAGCGCGCGCAGCACACTCTTGTCCAATGTATCGAGCGTAAACGTCTTTGAACTTTTTATCATAGAACAGCCTCCGATTCAACAAAATTTTGCGTTTTTTTGAAAAGATAAAATATATTATACTTTTAATTCAAAAATTATAAATAAAATTTTGAGATTTCACCGCGCGCAACGCGGCAAAATCAATATGTGAACAATGATGCTTTATGATACACTTGTTCTAATATGACAATCATCGTTTCCATTGATATAGAAACTACGGGTCTCGACGAGAACCGTGAAGCCATCATCGAAATTGGCGCGGTTAAATTCAACGGCAAGCGCATCGAAGGAGAGTTTTCCGCGCTTGTTAATCCCGGCAAACCCATCCCCGATTACATTACGGGACTTACCGGCATTGACAATGCCATGGTGAGAAACGAGCCGCGCCTGCAAGATAAAAGACGCGACAAAAATAACACCAGCATCGCGGATGAACTTGTTGCCTTTGTTGGTGATGCGCCGATTCTCGGTCATAATGTCAAGTTCGATATTGGCTTCCTGCGCAAAGCGGGACTCTTCCCCTACAACCAAACCATTGACACGTACGAGCTCGCGTCTGTGCTGATGCCCACCGCCAGCCGCTACAATCTCGGCTCGCTCGGTCAGCAGTTGAACATTCCGCTGCCAGCCACCCATCGCGCGCTGGATGATGCCCGCGTCGCGCAGGCTTGTTACGTCCGCTTGCTGGAAATGGCGCGCGAACTTCCACTTGAAACGCTGGAAGAAATTGCCAACATCAGCCAGCTCGTCGAATGGGACGCGGGCTGGGTCTTTGAACAAGCGCTCTACCTACACGCAAAAGATGGGATTCAAGCCAAGCGCGTCCAAACCGCGCCCAAACCTACTTTCGCAAAATACGATCATGAATTTACGCCGCCGCAAAAAAATGAAGAGCCATCCGCGCTCGACCCGGATGAGGTCGCATCGGTGTTGGAATATGGCGGTCCATTCTCACAGTATTTCGAATCATACGAACATCGCCCCGAACAAGTGGATATGCTTAAGGCTGTGACCAAAGCCCTTTCGAATGGTAATCACCTGATGGTGGAAGCCGGCACGGGCGTTGGGAAATCATTCGCATACCTTGTCCCCGCCGCGCTGTTTGCCGTTCAAAATAATACGCGCGTGGTCATCTCCACCAACACCATCAACCTGCAAGACCAGTTGATTAAAAAAGACATTCCTGATTTACAAGCCGCGTTGAATCTGGAAATGCGCGCGGCGATTCTCAAAGGGCGCAGCAATTATCTCTGCCCGCGCAAGTTCGAGTACATGCGCAAGCACGGACCGAGAGACGCAAACGAAATGCGTGTGCTGGCAAAAATCATCGTCTGGCAGTTGGAAAATCAAAGCGGCGACAGAAACGAAATCAACTTAACAGGTCCGACGGAGCGCGAGGCATGGATGCGCCTTTCGGCGGAAGATGACAATTGCACGCACGATACCTGCCTGGGGCGGATGGGCGGCGCGTGCGCCTTCCATCGCGCAAAACAAGCGGCGCAATCCGCGCACTTGCTTGTCGTCAATCACGCGCTCTTACTTTCGGACGCTTCCACAAATGGCAAAGTCCTGCCCGATTATGATTACGTCATTATTGACGAAGCGCATCACGTCGAAAATGCGGTGACCAGCGCGTTATCTTTCCGCATGACACAAGCCGACCTGGAGCGCATCATGAAAGAATTGGGCGGAAATTCCGCTGGCTTGCTTGGAAGGATATTGACAGAAGCGCATGGCACACTGCGTCCTTCAGATTTTGGTTTGCTGCAACAAAAATCCAAACGCGCCACCGACCAGGCTTTTCGTTTGGAACAATTCATCAAGGAATTTTTCAGCGTACTCAGCCGCTTTATCGAAATACAACGCGAAGGTCAGCCCGCGAGCAATTACTCATGGCAGCTGCGCGTGACTACCGCGACGCGCTCCCTGCCCGGCTGGGATGATCTTGAAATGATGTGGGGACAGCTCAGCGAAACCATGAGCCTGCTCTTGAAAACGCTCGATGAAATTTACAAAGCATTGGCGCAATTGTACGCGGACGGGCATGAAAACATCGAAGACGTGATGGGCGAAATGGGCAGCCTGCTGCGCCGCATGATTGAATCTGAAACCGCCGCATCGGGCATGATGCACAAACCGTCCAATGAATTAATTTACTGGATAGAAGTCAACCCGCGCGGAGAGCGATTATCGCTCAATGCCGCGCCTTTGCGCGTGGGTCCGCTGGTGCAAAAACATTTATGGAATCAAAAAGCCTGTGTCGTGATGGCATCCGCCACATTGACCACGCATGGCGATTTTCGTTACCTGAGCAACACGTTGGAAGCAAGCGAAGTGAACACGCTGGCGCTTGGTTCCCCGTTTGATTACGAATCCAGCGCGCTGCTTTATGTCGCCAACGACATGCCCGAACCCAACGCGTTCAACTATCAGCAAATGTTGGATAAGACTATTCTCGCCACTGCCAAAGCCACCGGCGGGCGGATGCTGGTTTTGTTCACGTCTTATGCGGCGTTGAAGAAAACCGCGCAGGCGATCACCGGTCCGCTGGCGCGCGAGGACATCTTCGTCTTCGAGCAGGGAGAAGGCGCCTCGCCAAACGCCTTGCTGGAATCATTCAAAACAACAGACCGCGCTGTGCTGCTTGGGACGCGCTCTTTTTGGGAAGGCGTGGACGTGCAAGGCGAAGCGCTTTCTGTGGTCGTCATCACCAAGTTGCCGTTTGGCGTTCCCTCTGACCCTATTATTGCCGCGCGTTCTGAGTTGTACGAAGACTCGTTCAACGAATATTACCTGCCCGAATCCATTTTGAAATTCCGACAAGGGTTTGGGCGACTCATCCGCTCCGCTTCGGATCGCGGTATCGTGGCGATTTTAGACCGGCGCGTGCTGACCAAACAATACGGCAGGATGTTTTTAGAGTCGCTCCCACAATGCACGGCGCGGCAAGGCGCGGCGATGAATCTCCCCAAGATGGCAAGCGATTGGCTCGGAATGTAAAAACAAAAAATCCCCGGCGAAATATCGTCGGGGATTTTTCTTGCAGCGGTAAAAAGTT
>DZBA01000283.1 GCA_022729775.1 Anaerolinea thermophila
GGAAATGGCAGATGCTGCCGCGCTGCAATTGATTGCGATGGGCAAAGCCATGCTTGCGCCGCCTGTCCTTGTTGCGGTGGAAACGCCTCAGGCAGTGGACACGCCGCGAGACGCGCCTGTCCCTGCCATGTCCAAGCCAAAAGGCAAGGGCAAATTTTCCTAACCAGATTCGGCAAACGCAGACGCCCCTTCCCGTTTGCGTTTGCCGCTGGATTTTATCGGTTGGCGGGCGTTGGTGAACTGCAATTCCAACGTCCGTTCTCGATGGAGCGCGTATGAAACGGTTGTATGAAGGCGAAGTATTAGAGGTGGGAAACGGCGCGATGATTCGCGTGATGGCAGGGGGAGTCTTGGCTGTTGATGGCGCGGTAAAAATCATCGGCAGTTTGCAGTATGTCACCCCACAATGGCAGGATATTGATTTCCCCATCATCATTCGCACGACGGGGACAGGCATCCCGACATTGGAAACGCTGCAAGGCAACATGACCGCTCCGCGCTGGCAAGTGAACGATTACAACGTATGCGAAGGTCAGGAACTGATTCACAGTTATCAAGAAGGCACGCCGTTGTATTGGCATGTGCATTTGGTGACAAATGGATTGGAGGCAACCCCCGCGTATGTGCGTTTTGAAATTGAATATACATGGGTCAATATCAATGGGACGCTTTCCGCGAATGTCACTCTCAACAGCGGTGATTTGGAAATCCCCGCGAACACGCCCAACCGCACCATGCTGTTGATGAGTCTTGGCAACTTTACGCCATCGGGCGGGAAGATTGGCAGTCATGTATGGTCGCGGTTGAAGCGCGTGGCTTCGACGGGCGCGGCGCCATCGGCTGACCCATTTGTGACCATGCTGCAAGCGCATGTGAAGGTAGACACGCTCGGCAGTACCAGCATTGGAGTCAAATGAGCATTGTACAGGTATTTTGTTCTGTGGCTGATTTGGTCGAAGACCAGCAAAGCGCGGGCGCGAGTGAGGCGCGCTGGTTGGAGTCTATCAAGGCGGCGAGTGATTTTCTGCAAAAGGAAATCGGCTGGTTTATCCCTGTCACGCAGACATTGAAGTTTGACGGGAACGGGCGAGATACGCTTTACGTTTCGCCGCTGTTGCGCGTGAACTCCATCATCAACGATGAAACGACATTGACCTCGGCGGATTATTTGCCGCATCCTGATAACCGCCATTGGGCGAACGGTCCCTACTCTTGGCTGACGGTGGCGGCGGACTCTGATAATTTATCTGAATGGTTTGACGAGGACGGCGGAGTCGTGTTGGATGGCGTTTGGGGATTTTTCGATAAAACCATTTTGACGGGCGCGACGGTGGCGAGTAACCAAGCGATTGACGCGCTAACGTTGGCAGTTTCTGACGGCGGAAAGGTTTCGCCTGGGATGATTTTATTGATTGGCACGGAGCAGATGCTGGTCAATGGGTGGGAGTCTCCCACTGCGGCGGTGACAAAACTCAACGGCGCGGTGAGCGCCAGCGATGTGATTTTTACGCTGGATGATGCGACACTGGTCAAGCGCGGCGAGATATTGCGCGTTGAATTTGAGCAGGTCAAGGTCAAGGACGTTCAAGGTAATCGAATCAGCGTGACGCGCGGGTGGAATGGCAGCGGCACGTCATCCCATGCTGACAATAGCGATGTGGACGTGTACCGCACGGTGAGCGTGGAGCGCGGAATCAACGGCACGACCAGCGCGGCGCACGCATCGAGCGACGCGATTTCTCGCTACGTTGTGCCTGATGACATTCTGTTTTTGACGCGCGAGATCGCTACGTTGATGCTTAATAAAGCAAAGGGCGGGTATCAGGGAAAATCGGGCAGCGCAGAAACAGGCGTTGTATTTTATAACGATGCCTTCCCGCGTGACGATTTAGAGCGCATCAAGCAAGTTTATTTCCTGCCTGATTAGAGGATTATTCCATGCCTATCAAAATGGACATGACCGCTGACGATGTAGACAAGCAAATCGAACTGTTGAAGTTCTACCCCGAAGTGGTCGCAAAGCATTACAAGCCAGCCTTATCTCGAATTGTGCTGAAGGGTGAGTCTTACATACGTCCGAATATTCCTGTGGGCGTGAGTGGCACGCTTTCGGATCGTTTCCGCTCGAAGGTGAGCGGACGGGCGATACACACGCTCAAAGCGCAGATTGGTTGGTTTGGTGACAAAGATGCTTGGTATGGTCAGATTGTCGAGTCTGGCGCGAAAGGTCACACCATCGAGCCACGCGGCGCGCGAATTTCAAAAAAACGGGCAGCGGGCGGCGGAGGCGCGACAAAATCGTTACGCTGGATGGATGGCGATTTTGTTTTTTCCAAACGCGCGGATCATCCTGGATTTTCTGGTCGCGGATTTATGGCGGCAGGGTTTGCGAAATTAGAACCCATCGCAACGCCTGAATTACAAGCGGCTGGGGATGCGATTTTGCGCGAGATGGAGGTCAAATGATTCCTGATTGGATTGACGCGCTGTGCGCGGTTTGGGAGATTTCGGACGCGCGGTTTGGGACTGTGAAAAGTTACAAACTGATTGACGGCGCGGATTTCCCGTCGAGCATCGAGGCGGCAGAGTTGGATTTGCAACCCATCGCGCTGACTGTGCCTGCGTTCAAGATGCGCCCTGAGTATTCTTTGGGCGGTCATCGGATTGGGTATTACACGGGGCTGACGGAGATACACGTCGCGCCTGACGCGGACAAATCGCGCATCCCGCAGTTGATGACCTGGTACGAGCGTATTTTGCGGGCGGCTGCGGCGAAGATGAAATTGGGCAACACGGTTGCTTATTTCGTGATTGACCCAACGGACGGAATCGAGTTGGATATTTTGCAGTATGGCGCGGAAAATCCGCACTGGGGATTCCTTGTCCATTGGGAAGTGCAAGAGCATTTGACGCTGACGGTGAGCGCGTGAGATTGCTTCGCGTGTAATAGATTCTTCCCCCTACGGGGACTTCGCGCTTCGCTCAGAATGACATGATTATGATGACATAAGGAGATTGTTATGAGTTCTGAATTTTTCAACCAAGTGCAGTACGGCAAAGAGACCACGAAAGGCACGCCTGTGGCGTGTACGCAGATGTTCCTCGGACAGATGCCGCCCATCAAGAGCGATAGAAAGCCGACATACCCCAAAGAGCATTTTGGGGCGCGGGCGGATGCGTTCCGCAGTGTGATTCACCAGCGGATTTATGCCAATACGCTTTCGGTGGAGCATGGCGCTTTCCAGCATTTGCCGTTTCTATTTTCCTCGCTGAAAGGGGCTGTAACGCCCGTAGAACAAACGACAGGCGAAGGGGATTATCTTTGGGCATTTTCGCCCAGTATGACCGCCACAAACGCGCCTGATGCGTTTACGCTGCGCTTTGGCGACGATGCGCAGGCATACATCGCGGAATACTGCATGATCGAGCGCATCCGCATCAGCGGGCAGGTCTCGCAGGGCATGGAGGCTTCGCCTGTCAAATTGGAAGTTGATTTCTTCGGGCGGCAGATTGCGGAGTCTACGTTTACCGCTGCGCTGTCTCCGCGCACGTTGGAGCCGCTCAATTCCAAATTTGCGCGGTTGTATTTGGATACCAGTTGGGCGGGCGTGGGCGGCACAGAGTTGAGCAACGCGCTGCGCTCGTTTGATATCGAAATTATCATAGGCGTGCATCCCAAGTTTGCTGGCTCGACAGAGCCGACATTCAACCAACACGCCGAGGGAGTCTTGTCCATCATTGGGACGTTTGGCATCGAGGGCGGGAGCGCGGCTGCGGATATTTTTGCCGCTCATCAAGATAATGATTTCGTGGTGGCAAGGCTGAATATTGCGGGCGGCGTGATTGGCGCGGGCGACCCGTATGATTTGACGATTGATTTCGGCGGGACCTACGAGGACGCGCAACCTGTCAGCGGCGCGGACAGAGGCGACAACCTTGCTAATTTCGTTTTGCATGGCATTGCCAGCAAAGCCGACAGCAACAAATTAATGCAGGTGAATTGCACCACCAACCACAACGCCTATTAGCAAACGGAGGAAGGGATGCTCGAAGCCAAGAAAATTACAAACGCGCTCGACCTCGGCGGGTATGACCCTGCGTACACGGGACAGACCGTGCGCGTGTGGGTCAACCCGTCCGCGGAGATACGCGCCCAGCGGGTGACGCTGTTGAAGCAGTACGCGGTCGAGATGGCACGGCAGAAACAAACGCCGACCTTATTGCAGCGCGTGGGACATTGGGCGCGGTCGGTGGCGTGGCGCGACCCGATGCTGGCGTTGATGGCGGCGTTGTGGAGCGCGGACGAAGATGCCGACACGCATTGGACTGCGGCGCAGGTGGAACAGTTGCAAGCGGCTGACCCGCTGTTGTACGCATGGATGGCGCGGGAGTCGTGGGTACTGGTTGACCAGTTCCGCGACGGTAAAAAAAAATGATGGAGGACGCGGCGCGGGAGGCGTTACGCAGT
>DZBA01000284.1 GCA_022729775.1 Anaerolinea thermophila
AGTTTACGCAGAGGCATGGATTGGTTCTCTTGATTTTCCTGATACTCAATGATTTATCTTGTTTGCTTTGTTTTTTCTGGCATGTACCCATCCTTTTTACCACCACTTGCCCTGTTTGTTATTTATATTTTCAAACTGTTCAGCAACTCTTTCAGTGCAGGCGACTCTTGTTTGCTTCATCGTATTGCCTTTTTCATTCAGGGTTCTTCTCGATTGCAACGCACACTTCTAAAATGATATCCTCACCGTATGGTTCGGAGAATGTGGCAAGCACGTTCTGAACAAGAATTTTGACGCCTTTGGTTTTTTTGTCCATGACTCATTCCTTCTCAAATCCCTGGCTGGTAAATTTCAATGACCGGCTGTTCTCGGTGACGGTGCGGACTACGTGATCGGGTGTGCCGGAGGGAATCTCGGCATCAATTTCGATGGTGACGGTTACGGTGGAGCCTACCAAGCCGGTGAGGTGGGCGATGACTTCTTCGGCGATGCGGCTGGCATCACGACCGACGCGGGTGCTATCTAGTGTGACTGTGCCATGAAAGCGTTTGGGCTGAGCGGCTTGGGGCGGTGTGGGTGTTGATGTACCTTTTGTGTCTGGCTTAGTGGTTGCTCCTGTAAGCGTTTTAGTATCTACTCCAGATGTTGGAGGCAATGGACCCGTGACAGGCGCTTTTTTATTTTCTATCTCAAACTGCACACGCGCAACATCGCTTTTGACCAGCAGACTGGCGGAGTTGGCATCCAAAATGGACAAGGCTTGCCCGCCGCGCAGGGCTTTGTATCTGCCAGCGGATTCATCATAACTATCTGCGAAGGCGAAGCCATCCTGTTCCCAGGTTTGCATCAAGCCGCCGTCGCGGATGGCGCCGAGCAGGACGGATGATTCTTTGAGGCGCGGCAGGTAGATGTAACGCGCGAAATCTTCGACAAGTTGTTTGACGGGGACATGGTTGCCGCGCCAGAGCGGAATGCGGTCGAGTTCCATGCGCAGGCGCGAGGCGGCGAAACTGGTAAGCAGCAGTTCGTCGCTTTTTAGTTTCTTGCTGGCGCGGACTGCCAAGGCTTCGTTGCCCGTCAGGCGCAGCGCCTGCCAGGTGATCGGGGATTGCGGCGTGGCTTGCACAGGCACAAGCAGCCATTGATAGGTTTCGGGCAGTCGCGCAGTGACCATACTGTCGGCGGAGGCTTTTTGCGTTTCGGCTTGCTTCACCTGCTGCGGGTCGAGGTTGAGTTCTGTCTTGTCGGCAAGGATGGATTCCCAAGCCAGGAATTTGCGGGCGGCTTCGTCCAGGTCTTGCAGGCGGGTTTTATCGGCGGCAAGGAAGACGAGGGAGTTTTGAAAGAGGCGCGGAGTGTTGCCGCGTGACTCAAGAATGGCGCGCGCGGCGGCTTCGGCTTTGTTGCCCGACTCTTTGCTGTAGGGATGATCAATTCCCAGCGCCACCAGACGCGCATCGAAATCATCGGGGACGTCCTGACCAGACTGCGGCATGGGGTGAATGCGGTTGAAGTCGCCCACCTGACGCAGATCGGCGCGCAGGCGTTTATCCAACTCGTGAACCACTTTGTCCGATTCGCGCTTCAATTGTTCGGCGCGGTCGTCTGCCAGTTTGGTGACGGTCGGCTGGGTGGAGTACCAGTAGCGCGCGCCATCCTGATAGAGAAATGTGGCGGCGGAGGCAAGGCGGCGCAGGGCATCGCCAAAGACGGCAGGAGATTCGCCTGGCATAACGCATCCCAATTTGACGCGGCGGTCTTCCATGCCGCGATGGGCGGCTTGTGTGAGCGGAGCAGACCCCAGATAAATGGCGCGGGCTACACGGCGGCAGGCGGCGAATTTGCCGAGGTTGGGGACTTCGCCATCGAGGCGCAGCGGCAGGGAACTGGAACCGTCCACGTCTTTTTCGATGACGGGCGTCCAGTTGTCGGAGAGGTAGCGGGTGAGTTCAAACTGCACGCGCGGATCATCCAGCGGGATGTTGGCGGGCAGGATGAGCGGGTTTCTATCGCCTTTTTCCCACAGCGAATGGATGACTGCCGCCATCAAGCGCAGGACGCCGCGCGTGCGCTGGAACTTGATCAGCGTTGACCAGTCAGTGTAGAGGCGGTCGAAGATTTCGGGGTGAATGGGGTAGGCGGCTTTGATACGGTTCTCGTAGTCGGCGTCGGCGCATTCGGGGGGAAATTCGGCTTTTTGCGCGCGGTACATGTCGGCGAAGGCGTGCGCCATGACATCGCGGTCTTTGAATTGACTCGGGTCGGAGAGCGGCTCAAACAGGCGGCGGCGGACAATTTCAAAACCTTCTTCGGCGGTGGCGGGACGCCATGAAGATTCGACGCGCCCGACCACGTTCCGCAGACGGTCGAGGGCTTCGCGCCCGCGCTGTCCGCCCACTTCAGAATCATCGGCGCGGGTGTGGGGGGAGCCAGAGGTATCGGAGGCGGGCAGGCTGATGACCAGCAAACAGTTGCCAGCGAGTTTGGCAGATTCGGTCAGGACTTGGGCAAAGGTAAATTGGGTTTCAAATCCGCCTGCGGGCAGGCTTGTTCTGAGCGCAGCCGAAGGATCGCTTTGGTCGTGAATCTGTCGGGCGTACGCCACCCACTCGTCAATCAGAATCAGGCAGGGGCCATATTCCACAAACAATTCGCGCAGGGCATCGCCGGGGCTGGTGGCGTTTTCATCATCTGCCTGAATGCGGGCAAAGGCTTTTTTGCCGCCCAACTGCCAGGCGAGTTCGCCCCACAGGGTACGCACCACGCTGCCATCGGCTTTGACGGTGGGGTTGCCGGGCGAGATTTTGTTGCCGACCAGCGCCACGCGCCTGACTTTGGGCAGGCTGTCGGTTTGCGCGGCTTGCATGACGGCATCCACACCGGGCAGGTCGGTGGGAGAAATGCCAGAGAAGAGATGATAGAGCGCCAGCATGGAGTGGGTTTTGCCGCCGCCGAAGTTGGTCTGCAACTGGACGACGGGATCGCCGCCCTGACCTGTGAGCCGCTGCACTGCGCCGACGAGCATGGTCTTGAGGCTTTCGGTGAGGTAGGTGCGGCGGAAAAATTCGACGGGATTTTTGTATTCGTCGGCGCCTTCGCCGAGGTGAACCTGCCACAGGTCGGCGGCGAATTCGGCTTGCTGATAGCGCCCACTGGCGACATCCTTGTGCGGGGTGACGACTTCGCGCCAGGCTTTGAGGCTGCCCGTGACGGCGCTTTCGATGGCGGTTCCGCTGGTCTTGCGTTTTTCACTGCGGACTTGCTCATCGAAGCGCAGGCGCAGGAGTTCCAGTTTTACTTTTTCCACTTCGTCGGCTTGCGGCGCAGAGATGGCTGCCAGCAGGCGGGCGGCGGAGTCGAGGGCGCGGTAGGCGTCGTCGGTGGAGAAGTTGGATTGGTGCGCCCATTTGTTGCGGACTTCGCGCAGTTCGCTGACGAGGCTGCGTTCGGCAAAGCCGAGGGTGTTGCGGAAGACTTCGTTCCACTGTTCCCACAGCAGGCGCAGCAGCAGAGCCGCATCCATATTGGGGATTTCTTCATCTTCTGCCCAGTTGAGGTCGCCGCGCCAGTCTTCGGTGGATTTGGTGATCCAGTATTTGCCGTATTTGGTCTTCAGTTCGCGCTCGATGAAGGGTCGCAGTCCGTCGCGGAGCAGTTCGAGGCTTTTGCCGACACGTTCGTAGTTTGTGATTGCCATGAGTGAGTTTCCCTTTTGATGTTAGATCAAGAGCATTTACCACAGAGAACACGGAGCGCACAGAGGTTTCAAAAGGTTTTTCTCCGTGCTCTCTGTGCCCTCTGTGGTGCATCGCATTTAGAACAGCGTCGCCTGTGCTTCGGTGGGAGTGAAGCCTTCGCGGGCGAGGCGGGTGATTTCGGGCCAACTTTGCACCAAGCCGTTGTAGGAGAGGGCTTCGGCGTTGCGTTTTTTGCGTTCGCAGATGGTGTACAGGCGGTAGCATAATTCGCGGGCGGTCTCTGCCTGTGCGCCGAGTTGAGCAACGAGTTGCGCCGCCGCGCTTTCGCCATCGGATTCGAGGACGCGGATGAGTTGATGAACCATCTCCCAGGTGGTCAGGCGCTTGTCTTTGGATGGATCCCAATCGGCGGGGAGTTCGGCGGGTTTGAGCAGGCGCACTTTGCCGCGACCCGAAACGAGAATGCCCGCCTCCACCATGCCTGAGACGCTGGTGTCTTTGGCTTTGGAGAGGGTTTCGGCGACGCCGTACTCGCCATCATCAAAACCAGATTGCTCGAACCAAGCCAGCGCCCAGCGTGTATCGGAATCGAAATCGCCTTCCTGTTCGGCGAGGGCTTCATCGAGCGTTTGGTTGATGAGCGCCAGCGCATCGCGTACCGTGAGCGACTGACCTTGCGCATCGAGGACTTTGGCGTAGCGGGTATAAATTCCCATGCCTGGACCGATGGCTGCCTGCGCTAAATCTACTGGGGCAAT
>DZBA01000285.1 GCA_022729775.1 Anaerolinea thermophila
TCATGTTCCTCGTCCAGCAGGAAAAATCCATGCGGCTCGATGACATCCTTTTGCGCCGCACCATGCTCGCCATGCTGGGTCGCTTGTCTACGGAAAGCGTGCGGGAATTGGCGGATGTCTTCGGTGATTGCCTGGGCTGGGGCGTTGTCCAGAAAAATGCTGAGGCGGAGTACGCTCTCAATTTGCTCAGAGACAGGCACGGGGTCAGGTTTTAGCGGGTGGTAAAATCAGCCCCTATGAAATGCTCCGTAGTCATTCCCGTCTATCGCAGTGAACAATCCCTCGATTTTTTAATCGAACGTTTGGCGGCGGTTCTGCCAAATGTGTGCGAAATTTACGAAGTGGTTTTGGTCAACGATGGCAGCCCCGATAATAGTTGGGGCGTGATCGAGCGGCTTGCCAAACAAAACCCGTGGGTGCGCGGCATCAACTTGATGAAAAATTACGGACAGCACAATGCCACATTATGTGGCATTCGTGCCGCCCGTTACGAAGTGATTTTTGTCATGGATGACGACCTGCAAAACCCGCCCGAAGAAATGCCCAAGCTGCTTGCAAAATTAAACGAAGGCTGCGATGTGGTTTACGGCGTGTCGCGCAAGCGTCAGCAGGGATGGTTCAAGAGTTTGGTTTCTGCGTTTTTGAAACGCGCCATTGCCTGCATTATGGGGCAACATGCTGTGCGCGACATCGGCGCTTTTAAAGTCTTCCGCGCCGACCTGCGGAAATCGTTTGACACTTTCAACGGTCCCGATGTGCTGGTGGATGTTTTACTTTCGTGGGGGACGAATCGTTTCGCTTCGGTGACGGTTGAGGAAGCGCCGCGCGCGGTCGGAAAATCGAACTACAACCTTGCCAAATTGATCAAAGTTTTTCTGCTGGTGCTGACCAGTTACACCACTGTGCCGTTGCGTTTTGCCAGCATCCTCGGTTTTCTTTTTACAGTGTTCGGCTTTTTTATTTTGGTCTATGTTTTGGTCACTTATTTCACCGCTGGTTCGGTGGAGGGCTTTCCATTTCTTTCGTCCATCGTCGCCATTTTCAGCGGCGCGCAATTGTTTGCGTTGGGAATCATCGGCGAGTATCTTGCGCGATTGTTCGACCGCTCCAGCGGACGCAAGACCTACACCATTGGGGATGTGACGGATGGGGACGCTCAATGAAGGTTGGCATTATTCAATCCAATTTTTTGCCGTGGCGCGGATATTTTGATTTCATCCGCGAAGTGGATTTGTTCATCATTCACGACGACCTGCAATACACAAAAGGCGATTGGCGCAACCGCAACAAAATCAAAACCGCGCGCGGGTTGGAATGGATCACCGTTCCTGTGAACTATAAAAACACCAGCCAAATCATTGAACAGACGACAATTGATTATTCTTCGCGCTGGGCATTGAAAATACTTAATCGGATTAAGGAAGCCTATCGCGCGGCTCCGTATTTTGAAACGTACTTCGCGCAACTGACTGACTTGTTGATTGAACCTACCGCAACCATCTCCGACCTGAACCTGCGTCTGCTCCGTTGGGCGTGTAGCCGCCTTGAGATTAATACGCCCATCAAATTCTCGCGTGAATTTCATCCGCAGGGCGCTAAGACCGAGCGGCTGGTGGGAATCCTCAAACAAGTGGACGCCGCCGTTTATTTATCAGGTCCTGCCGCGCAGTCGTATCTTGTCCCTGAGTTGTTGGAAAGCGCAGGCATTCGGCTGGAATATAAAAAATATAACCATCCCGAATATCCGCAGTTATATCCTCCATTTGAATCGTATGTCAGCATCATTGATTTGCTTTTCATGACGGGCGAGGACGCGCGGAATTATTTGTACCCATAGAAAAAATTCTTAGCCGCCGATTTCGCGTATTAGCGCGAAGTATTAAAAAATCAGCGAAAATCTGCGTAATTCGCGGCAAAAAAATTGTTTTACGATATGCCAAATACCCTCTGTAGTGAAAAACAAAAAGGAACTATCATGAGCATTGATGAGACCCAAAAAAAATTAAACGAATATTTCTCGGAAAAATTGGATACCTTCGGCGCAACCGCCAAAGGCGTGGATTACAACGGCGAGCAGGCGCAGCAAATCCGCTTTGCGGAATTGGTGAAAGTGATCAACCCTGCCAATAAATTTTCGGTCATTGACTACGGCAGCGGCTATGGCGCGATGTTCGAATTCATTAATCAACGCGGCTGGGACTTTGAATACTACGGCGTGGACTTAATCGAGAAAATGGTCATCGCCGGGCGCGAAAAATACAAGGACTTTCCGAATACGCATTTCACCACAAATGAAAAAGAATTACCAATTACTGATTACCTCGTGGCGGCGGGCATCTTCAATATCAAAATGGAAACGCCCTACGACGAATGGCATAACTTTGTCTGCGAGACATTGCCGCGCATGAATGCGCTTTGCTCGAAGGGCTTTTCCTTCAACATGCTTACCAAATATTCCGACGCCGACCGCATGGCGCAGCGCCCTGACCTATTCTACGCTGACCCGCTATTTTTCTTTGATTTCTGCAAACGTAAGTTTTCGCGCAATGCGGCTTTGCTCCACGATTACGGTTTGTATGATTTCACCATCCTCGTCCGCAAGGATGTGTAGATGATGGAGTCCAAAGTCTCCTGACTTCGGACTCCAACGACGGGAGTCGTTGGAGTCCGAAATAAGGTTTTGCATGAAACGTATTCAAGCTCCGCGCGCTTCGGCTATTTTATATAATCTTCTCGTCGGGCGCGCGGATTCGCGTCCCTGGCTGCTGCCCGCCAATATTTGTCCCATCGTCCCGATCACATTTTTGAAGGCGCGGGTCCCGTTCGAGTTTGTGGATATTTCAGCCGCCACCCTTCACATGGATTTGGATCAGGCTGCGGATTTGGTCAGGCGGCGCAAATTCGGCGGAGTGTTGTACGCGCATACCTATGGGGATTTATCCACGCCGTTGGATTTTTTCTCCGCGATCAAAGTCCACGCCCCCGGCACGCTGATAGTTGATGACCGCTGCCTGTGCATTCCCGACCCCGAACCGATCCACGCTGACGCCGACGTAATTTTATACAGCACAGGCTATGCCAAACTGGCAGAACTTAACTTCGGCGGCTACGCTTTTCTGCGCGACGATTTTGAATATCACTCTGCGCGGTTGCCATTTAATCCCGAACATCACGAAGAGATTGAAAAACTTTACAAGCAAGCCATTCAAAACCGCGAAAGATTTATATATCACGACAGCGACTGGCTTCAAATTGACCCGCCTTTTCCCGCATGGTATGATTATTCTTCGCAAATTAGAATACGCCTCTCTGAAGCGTTGAAGCGCCGCGAAGCGCTAAATCATATTTACGAATCCAATTTGCCGAAAGAAATGCAACTGCCGAAAAATTATCAAACATGGCGGTTTAACATTCGCGTAAAAAATAAAACCCAAGTGTTGAACGCGATTTTCAAAGCAGGTCTTTTTGCCAGTTCGCATTATGCGTCTTTGGCGGGCATCATGGCAGATGGCTCCGCTCCGCGCGCCGAATCTCTTTTCGATGAGATCGTCAATTTATTCAACGATGAGCATTTTGACGAAGAGCAGGCGCGCAAAATTTGTGATGTTATTCTAAGGAACTTATGATCAAAGTAGATTTTAATCGTCCAATCACGGTTGGCAATGAATTTGAATATATGCGCCAGGCAATGCAGAATGTGCATATCTCTGGCGATGGCGTTTTTACGAAAAAATGCCATACATTTCTTGAAAGTGAACTTGGCGTAAACAAAGCCCTGCTCACAACATCCTGCACGCACGCGCTGGAAATGTCCGCCATTCTGTTGGACATCAAACCCGGCGACGAAGTCATCATCCCTGACTTTACCTTTGTCTCGACGGTGAACGCCTTTGTCCTGCGCGGAGCAAAGCCCGTTTTTGTGGATGTGCGCCCCGATACCTTGAACCTCGATGAATCCAAACTGGAAGCCGCCATCACGCCGCGCGCGAAAGCAATTGTCCCTGTGCATTATGCGGGCGTAGGCTGTGAAATGGACTCGATCATGGACATTGCCAAACGTCACAAGATTGCTGTCGTCGAAGATAACGCGCACGGCTTATTCGGCAAATACAAAGGCAAATATCTCGGCACTTTTGGCGCACTGGCGACCCAATCTTTCCACGAGACCAAAAATTTCTCGTGCGGCGAAGGTGGCGCATTGTTGATCAATGATCCATTCCTGGCAGAACGCGCTGAGATTATCCGCGAGAAGGGAACCAACCGCTCGCGTTTCTTTCGCGGGCAGGTGGATAAATATACCTGGGTGGATATTGGCTCGTCCTATCTTCCCTCTGACTTGCTTGCCGCATTCCTGTACGCCCAATTTGAACAGCGCGAAAAGATTCAAAGTCACCGCAGGAATGTCTGGAATATGTACATTGCCGCTTTAAAAGGGTGGGCAGAAAAGAATGGCG
>DZBA01000286.1 GCA_022729775.1 Anaerolinea thermophila
CTCTAACACGTTTCCCTGCCTTTCCGCGCCGTGCAGCCCAAACAAACCGGCAAGCGCAAGCCCGACAACGGGGGCGAGAAAAAGTTTGGTCAGCACGCCCAAGCCCAACGCGCGGAAATCATGCGACCATTCGATGCGCGTCAGTTCCAAGCCGAGCAGAATCAGCATGACGGGAATTGCGCCATTTGCGGCGATTTCAATCGTCCGCGCAGCCGGCAGGGGAAGTTCCACGCCGGATGATTTTACGATTAATGCCAGCGCCGCGCCATAGACACTGGGAAGTTTGAAAAGCCCCAAGGCGGCGGTTTTCAAATCGGTGTGACCTAATGAGGCAATGATTACGCCGACGGTGTTGAACAGAATCGTCGTGGTCACATAGAACAATGAGGCGGACGCCAGCGCGTCGTCCCCGAATGCAAATTTGACCAGCGGCAAGCCGTAATTGCCCGTGTTCCCAAATGCTACCGTGAGAATCACCGCCAGCGTATCGGGTCTTTCAATGCGGAGTAGTTTGCTCAACAGGAAGGCAATTAACCCCATGCTTGCAATGACAGATGAGGTAAACCCGACGGTAATCACCGCTTGTTGTAAATTCAACGTGCTTTTAACCATCAGGTCAAAGACCAACAGCGGACTGAATACATAAAAGACCACCCGCCCGAGCGAACGCGAATCCACTGTGAGAAATTTCCCCAATGCAAACCCTGCGCCGCTCACCAAAAGGATCGGCAGGAGATTGTTTGCAAAGGTCGTGATGAGTTCGTTGAAGGTCATATCGTTTTAATAGACTATACATCAGCGCCTTGAATTTGTCAAAAAACAAGGCGTATAATCCTTTTCATGAAAACACTCATTACCGGAGCGACTGGATTCGTCGGCGGGGCGTTGGCGCGCCGCCTGCATCACATGGGCTGGGATGTGACCGCGCTGGGGCGCAATGCCGAAAAGTTGAAGCAGCTTGAAGTGGAAAATATCCGCGCCGCGCAAATGGACATCACAGAGAAAGGCGCGTTGATGTCCGCGTGCAAAGAACAGGAAATTGTTTTTCACTGCGCCGCGCTGCCTTCGCCCTGGGGAAATTTCGAAAACTTTTATCAAGCCAATGTCATCGGCACGCGCAACGTGGCGCAAGCCTGTCGCGCCAACAACGTCGCGCGGCTGGTCTATGTTTCTACGCCAAGTTTATATTTTGAATACCAGTCGCGGATGAACGTCAAAGAAGATGACCCGCTGCCGAAGCCGATCAGTAACTATGCCGCGACAAAAATTCTTGCGGAAGAGGAGGTGGATAAAGCCTTCGCGGACGGACTGCCCGCGATTACGATTCGCCCGCGCGCGATTTTCGGTCCCGGCGATACGGTCATTTTTCCGCGCTTGATTCCGCGCCTCGAATCGGGTCGCCTGCCCATCATCGGCGACGGTGAAAACGTGGTGGATTTAACCTACATCGAAAATGTCGTGGATGCTTTGTTGTTATGCGCCGAATCGCCCGCGCATACGCTCGGTAAAAAATATAACATCAGCAATGGCGAACCGGTCAAGTTGTGGGGCATGGTCAAAAAAATTTGCGATGAACTTGGCTTGAAATTCCCCACGCGGAAAATCTCACATGCTGCCGCGCATCATGTCGCCGCCGCGCTCGAGACAATTTACGCGCTGATTCCGACTCATCCCGAACCGCCGCTTACGCGCGCAACCGTCAGCATGATCGCGCACAGCACCACGCTCGATGTCTCTGCTGCCAAGCGCGATTTGAAGTTTACGCCGCGCGTTTCTGTGGACGAAGGTTATGAAAGATTTATGCAGTGGTGGAAGAAAATGAAGTAAGGGAGCGGCGGCGCGAGTCGTCCCCTTTCTTTAAGGAACCCAATCTATGAACATTGTTTATATTCTTCTCGCGCTGGCGCTTTGGGGGCTGCTCCACTCGCTGACTGCATCGCATACATTCAAAGATGCCGTCGAAAAAATCTTTGGCGCGGGCTTCATGCGTTTGTATCGCCTTTTGTATAACGGCTTCGCGCTGGTTACATTCCTCCCCGTCATGGGACTCGTCGCCGCGCTGCCCGATAAAACCCTTTATATGGTCCCTGCCCCCTGGATGTATCTCATGCTTGCGGCGCAGGGGCTTTCCATCCTGCTGCTGGCTATTGCCTTTTTGCAAACGGATTGGTTGAACTTTGTCGGCGTGCGTCAAATATTCGAAGCGGATTCAAAAAGCGAACTTGTCATCAAGGGGCTGTATCGCGTTGTGCGTCATCCGCTGTATACGTTTAGTTTGACCTTCTTATGGTTCAACCCTTTAATGACGGTCAACACGCTGGTCTTTTATCTTGGCGCAACCGCGTATCTCATCATCGGCGCAATGTTTGAAGAGCGCAAGTTGCTGCGCGAATTTGGCGAGGATTACGCCGCGTATAAAAAATCCACCGCGATGTTGATTCCTTTTTTATTCTGATTCAATCACATAACAGCCTGCCCGCGAAGGATGGTCTTCAACCTGCGTGTTTGCTTTTACGTCACGCAGAATCCACAGGATGAGAAAATCCCCGCCTGCGGCGGCGGTGTATAACCAGCCATAGAGAAAAAGAAGAACATCCCCCGTGAATAAACTAACCAACCAGGGGAGAACGCCAAGCAGGATGCCCGGCACCAGCGAGCCGATGCGATACGGCAAAATATCCATCGCTTCTTTGCAGTGCGCGTAAGGCGTGAGCGACTTCCATTGAAAGCCGATGTGAAAAGCCTTCAAATTTTTCCTGCCAAAGAACATCCACGCCAAAACGTGAAGCGCTTCGTGGATGAAGATTCCCAAAAGCAGGAGGAACCCGTATGCGGGCAAATTGGCGGATTGGGGAAATGAAATTCCGCGCAAAAGAAAAAATGCCGCCGCTTGAATCAACATCAACGGCAGCATGAGGCGCAAGGATTGCGTCGCTGCTTCTTGCATGGAGATGGACAGGTCGCGTTTGTTCATTTTTTGTTAGTCCTCATTGTGAGGACATGGATTTTTTCGAAGCCGTATACGCCGCCATTGTCCTCTCTTTAACGATGGCGTGATCCACAATCGGGGGCTGCGGATACATGGCGAGCTCGATTTCTGCTTCCCAGGGCGCGTGGATTTCCTTTGCGTTCAACCCGCGCAGTTCGGGAATCCACTTGCGGATGTAATCTCCGTTCGGGTCGAATTTTTGACTCTGCAAAACAGGGTTGAAAATGCGGAAGTATGGCGCGGCATCTGTGCCTGTGCCAGCCGTCCACTGCCAGCCGCCGTTGTTCGCGGCGAGGTCGCCATCGAGCAGGTTGTCCATAAAATATTTTTCTCCCCAACGCCAGTCAATCAGCAAGTCTTTCACCAAAAACGAAGCGGTAATCATCCGCGCGCGGTTGTGCATCCAGCCTGTGGCATTGAGTTGACGCATTCCCGCATCCACAATCGGAACGCCCGTGCGACCTTCCTTCCACGCCGCGAAATCGGATTCGTCATTCCGCCACTCGATGTTTGCAAACGCGGGATTGAACGCGCCGCGTGTCACCTGCGGAAAGTGATGAAGGATTTGAATATAGAATTCGCGCCAGATTAATTCGTTGAGCCAGGTTTCGGTTGAAAGTTGAAAGTTGAATGTTGAAAGTTTGGCGGCGTGAACTGCTTGGCGAAGGGAAATCATCCCAAAGCGGAGGTAAGGCGAGAGGGATGATGTCCCGTTCAAATCCATGCGGTCGCGGGAGTCGTGGTAATTGGTAACACCTGCGCTTGCGCGCGGCGCAAGTGTCGGTAAATTGGTAAATTGGGCGAGGCGGCGTTGGGCTTCAACTTCGCCAGATGGAAAGAGCGCGTTGGGTTGAGATTCAGGAAGCGGCTCGGAGAAAACATCCGCGGGCGTATTGATAGTCTTGGGCGCGGGAAGTAAATCAATATCGGCAAGCAGGGATTTCCATGTCTTTGAATATGGCGTATAAACTGTGTAGGGTGTCCCGTCTTTTTTTTTGACCAATTCGGGGTGGTGCGTGGTTTGCCCCGCAATCAATTCCAATAATAGTTCATCGGAAATTTCCGCGTCGCGTTTTTTTGCGTAAGGTGTGTAATCTTCCTCCGCGTAGATTTTCATCGCGTCGGTTTCACGAATCAATTGACGCAGCGCTTCGATTGGCTTCCCTTTACGAATTACGAGATACGAGTTGCGCTTTTTTAATTCCGCATCCAGCGCGTGAAGACCTTCGTATAAAAAGTTTTTTCGCCGCGCGGCATGAGAATCAAAAACGGGGTCGAGGATGAAAAGGGGAATCACCCATCCACTTTGCAGGGCAGCGTGCAGCGCGGGGTTATCGGTCAATCTTAAATCGCGGCGAATCCACCAAATTGAGATCATAGGGTTTTCATTTTACTCGGACTCTGCAAGTTCTACTTGTGGAACACCCCGAAGTAGAACTTCGGGATTCCTTA
>DZBA01000287.1 GCA_022729775.1 Anaerolinea thermophila
GATGTTTTGCTCGAAAGTTTCTATTAGTTGTTTAATTCGTTCAGGCGCAGGCATATCATTCTCCCGTCTTGCAATTTTCTTTATCCGATTTCAATCCAGCCGTGGGACTCTGTCCATGTGGCGAGGTTGGGGTAAGTTTCTGAAAAATTTGTCATTTGATTGCTCCCCGCACAAAATCTACTCTCGAATGCGGATTTTATCTTCTTCGACAATCCAGAGCTGCTTTTCAATGGTCTCCGAAGGAAGATGAGGGATTAATTTTGTCACCGCTTCCATAACCTTTGACCTTGATTGCCGCTTTACGCGCAAGACAAAGATACCGTGATAGTTCGAAGGCGGATAGGTTTTGATGTCGGCAAAATCCAAGTCAAGGGTAATCAATGCCCGCTGTTCCTGGGAGCAAACCTGAATAATATGCTCGTCTGCCTTGCCTCCCATTTGTTGGTCAAGCACAGTCACAGCGTCATGACCCGCTTCGCGCAACAAAGCAGACGCCTCAACAGGTATGTTCTCATCAAGTTTGAATTTCATATCAAGCCGCAACCGCAACGAATCGCTCACGCGCCAACTCTGCAGCGTAGTTGATTGACGCTTGAATGGCTTCCTTCGTCAATGATGGATAACTTTTGAGCGTCTCTTGAATGTCTAGTCCCTCTGCCAAATTATCCAAGACGACCGACACCATAATCCGCGTGCCTTTGATACATGCTTGACCGTGACAAATCAGCGGGTCAACGGTAATGTAATTTCGCCAGTCCATAATCTACTCCTTGAATAAAGCAATTATACCTTTTGAGTACGATTCTTTACTTTACCCAATCTCTTCAATAATTTTTTCCAGCGCCTTTTCTAAATGAGACCTGACAGGTTTCCGCAGAAGTCCAATCCACCAGCGCGACTTTGATTCACAGAATCCCGATTAAAAAGCGTCACGATGAAACCTGTCAGGTCTGTGGTATTTCGATTCGTCATCCTGTCCGATTTCGATCCAGCCGTAGGACTCCGTCCACGTGGTGATGTTGGGGAATGTTTCTGATAAGTTTGGCACAGCAGGGGATTTCTAAAACACCGTTTTACGCGGCAACGGCAATATATTCAGCAATGGCTTCGCTGGCGGGGATGGGCAGGTTATCTTCCAGCATACCCTGCACGTGCATTTCGACGGCTTCTTGCATATTGCGTTCCGTTTCCTCGCGCGTCTTGCCTGTCGCCACACAGCCTGGCAAATCGGGGGAGTACGCCGAGTAATTTCCGTTTGCTTTTTCGATAACAATCAAAAACCGATACATTATTAATCGCCTTTGGTCACAACCAGACGCCACCCGTCTGCTTCGATGAGTTTGATTACATCTCGAACTTTCATGGCATAGATTTTAGCATAACTTTATTTATTCCAATTTCAATCCAGCCATAGGCGCTTGCGCGTGTCCACGTGGCGATGTTGGGGATAGTTTGAAGAAAAATTCACCATGCTTGTATTTTACTTTAGCAGTCTGTTTTTAGGTTATTACAGGCATTTCGATCTCTTGCGACACTTTTTATGTTCAAACATCCACTAAATATTTGGTAGATTCTATCGAAAAGGATACCCAATGAACACAAAAAAAATCACCATTTTGATAACGCTCAGCCTGTTGTTCCTCGCCGCGTGTGCCAGCCCCGCGACCCCTATTGTTCCCGATAATGATCCCATACCCGCGCCTGCAAACTTTACGGGACACTGGGTAGACCCCGCGATGGGATTCACGCTTGACCTGTCCCAAAGCGCGGATCAACTCGCGGGCAGGCATGAAATCGTCGCGCAGGGCGGCAACAAAATAGACGCGCTTGATAACTCCATCAAAGGCAGCGTACAAGCCGATAAGGCAAACGTCACCTTCCAAAGTTCCTTTACCGCTGAAACAGGCACGGCGCAAATCACTTACATTGATGAAAACACGATCTTTTGGAAAATCGTCACCCCGCCCAATGGGGAATTTTACCTGCCTACGGATGTAAGTTTGAAAAAGGTAGCGGCAAATCTTGTGCCAACTGAGTCTGCTGTTTCAGATTATGGCGTGATTGCCGGTACAGTTCACCTGCTCGCGCCTCCCACTCCGCGCATGGTGATTTACGCAGTGGATTCATTTACCGGCTCGTGGCGATTTGTCGAAACTGAGCCAATAGATGGCGAAGCCCAATTCAGCATCTCCGTTCCGCCGGGCACGTACATTGTATTTGGCGCAGCAGCTGAGGCAACCACCACTGCGGTTGGGTACACCACCGATGAAGTGACTTTAGCAATTGTCACAGTCGCTCCCAGTCAAACCACTGCGGGTATCACTGTTCGACCGCCTTCACTCAACGAATGCGGCGCGATGATGGCATATCCCGCATCACCTGACGGACGATTCGCGGCTTCTCCTGCGCCGGGCGAAAACTGCGCCGCGCCCGCTACGACTTCTTCGGGCGCGTATGTTCCCGTCACGTTAGAAGTTTGTCAAACCCTGCAAGAGCTGGCAACCCAATCCAGCGGATTCACGTTTGGCTTGCAGCCGAGCGTTCCATTTCAAGCGCCCATGAGTACAGAGATGGGACACGCATGTGAATTGACAGCCATCTCCAACGGCGCGGCAATTACGGACTCCGTCGCGCTTTTAAATACATTGAAGAATGGCTTTTACGGTTGGACAGAATATCCTCCGTTTGCCTCTGGCGGACCAATGGGGATGGGCGTCGCCATGACGCGCGACTCTGCCTTGCTGATGATTTCCGTCACATGGCTGCCTTCACCCGAAGCTAACTGTCCCACAGACCAGCCCATTAGCGACTGCCCGCTGACCCCTGAACAAAAACTCTATACCATTTCTATTCGCGCGGCAATGCAGTAATCACTGGTAAACTTCTCTGCCAAGCAGGCGTCTATCTTAACATCGCCGCCGGATATTGACTCGGCGGCGATAAATCTAACTCACCTTACGCATTGTCATGTTGAGCGGAGCGAAACATCTCTGCGATTGTCTCAGAGACCCTTCGCTGACCCTTCACTACATTCAGGGCTTCGGCTCAAGGTGACATGCCTAAAGCGCGTAAGGTGAGAATCTAATTATTTTAGAGGAAAATATGACAAAAACCCTACTGGCAGTTCTCGCGCATCCTGACGATGAATCATTTGGCTTGGGCGGCACGCTGGCGCTTTACGCCCAGCGCGGATATGAAACCTATTACGTGTGCGCCACGCGCGGCGAAGCAGGCGCGGCAGACCCCGAACATTTGCAAGGCTTCAAAGACACCGCAGAACTGCGCACGCATGAATTAATGAACGCCGCAAAACATTTGGGGTTGAAAGAAGTCTTCTTTTTGGGATACCGCGATTCGGGCATGCCCGGCATGGATGCGAACCAGCACCCGGACGCGCAAATCAATCATCCCATCGAAGAAGTCGCGGAGCGCGTAGTCAAATATATCCGCGAGTTGAAGCCCGATGTCGTCATCACCTTTGACCCCATTGGCGGATACAAACACCCCGACCATATTCACATTCACCATGCGACCGTACTCGCGTTTGAAAAATCAGGCGACGCGGATTTTCATCCCGAAGCCGGCGCACCGTTCAAACCAAAAGCATTGTATTATCAAATTTTTCCGCGCTGGTTTCTTCGCGTGATGACGCGCCTCATGCCGCTGTTTGGAAAAGACCCAAGCAAATGGGGGCGCAATGGCGATATCAACTTAAAAGAACTTGCCGAGGTGGATTTCCCCGTGCATGTGCGCTTGAATACCCGCTCCGTTTCTGAACAAAAAAATAAAGCAAGCGCCGCCCATGTCTCGCAAGGCGGGATGCAAATGCGGCGCGGATTGATGGGATTCGTCACGCGGCTGTTCGGCGAGCGCGAAGATTTCATGCGCGCCTATCCGCCGGTAGGGGAGGGACATTCCACCGCGCGCGACCTGTTCGATGGAATCTAAAACGCCCTGTTTGATATTGAATTTATATTTTTATAATCCACTGGGATGGTAATATAATACGCATTATTCTACTTAAGGAGAGTTCTTATGCCTGAAAGACGCACAGTTCCGCGAAAGAAATTTCATCTTTATTTGCGCGTGATGAATGATGATACTGGAGACCGAATGGGTCATATGGTAGAGGTCAGCGCCACAGGGCTGCAACTGGAAACCGTCGCGCCCCTCCCGCTTGAAAAGGAATATTACCTGCGCCTCGAGTTGACCTCTGAACTGGCAGATAGACCTTACATCGTATTCATTGCGCGTTCCAAGTGGTGCAAAATAGACGAGATCCAACCCAATTTGTATCGCGTTGGTTTTGCCGTTGTAGAAATTCTGCCCGAAGATAAACAGATTTTCGTCAACCTTGTCCAGAAATATAGCTCTTGATTCTAGAAAGTTCCTGATGTGTCATTTTGAGCCGCTGTTGGTCGAGTAGCCGGAA
>DZBA01000288.1 GCA_022729775.1 Anaerolinea thermophila
GCGGCGCGCGTGCTGGATAAGATTTTGCAGAAGGAAGTCGCGCTTGAGCCCGTCCGCGCAACCGTGAACAAGGAACAATGTTCGGGCTGCCGAATCTGTAACGGGCTGTGTCCGTTCAACGCCATCACCTTCCTCGAAGATGAGAAAGTGACCGAAATCAACCCCGCGCTTTGTCAGGGATGTGGGACGTGCGTGGCGGCTTGTCCTGCGGGCGCAATCAGCGGAACGGGATTCAGCAACGAGCAAATCCTCGCGCAAATTGACGGGTTGCTGCGTGATTTTTCGCTAGTGGAAGCGTAAGGAGTTGACGCTATGACCAATACCTTTGAACCCACCATTATCGGTTTCACCTGTAACTGGTGCAGTTATCGCGCGGCGGATATGGCTGGGACGGCGCGCATGAAATACGCGCCCAACGTCAAACTCATCCGCTTGATGTGTTCGGGACGCCTCGACCCGACCTTTGTGCTGCGCGCTTTTTCCAGCGGCGCGGATGGCGTGATGATTACAGGCTGTCACCCAGGCGAATGTCATTACATCGAACAGAATTACAAGGCGCTGCGCCGCTTCCTCTTGCTGCGCCGCGTCTTAGTCGGATTGGGAATTGAAGCGGGTCGAGTCAAACTGGTTTGGGCAAGCGCGGCGGAAGGCGCAAAGTTCGCCAGTGAGACCACCACCTTTGTCGAAGAAATTCGCAAGTTGGGTCCGCTCAACTGGGGGCGGAAAGACAAGGATGAAGGAGGAGGGATGAATGATGAAGCAGAAGATAAAAATTCATCCTTCATCATTCATAATTCATCCTTTGAAAAGGAGGTGCCAGCATGACCGCAAAGCCAAAATTTGCCATGTATTGGGCTGCCTCATGCGGCGGCTGTGAAATCGCGGTGCTGAACATCCACGAAAAGATTTTGGATGTAGACGCAAACTTTGACGTGGTTTTCTGGCCCGTCGCCATGGACGCGAAATATAAAGATGTCGAAGCGATGGAAGACGGCTCGATTCTGCTGACGCTTTTCAACGGCGGAATCCGCAACGATGAGAATGAACACATCGCAAAACTGCTGCGCCGCAAATCGCAGATTCTCGTTGCCTTTGGTTCGTGCGCTTCCGGAGGTTGTATCCCTGGTTTGGCAAATCTCAGCCCTGCGGATGAAATCGTCCAAACCGCGTTCAACACCCTCACCACCGACAACCCCAACGGAGTCTATCCGCGCGTCAGTGTGAACATGCCCGAAGGCGAGCTGCACATCCCGAAAATTTTCCCCGTGCTTCGTCCCTTAGACCAAGTCGTGGATGTGGACTACTACATGCCGGGCTGCCCGCCAGAGAGTCACCAGATTGCGGCGGTGGTGGACTTGGTCATCAAGGTTGTGATGGGTGAAGCGCAACTCCCGCCGAAGGGAACCACCATCGGCGCGGGTGATTCAACCGTGTGCGATGAATGTACGCGCGCGCGCAATGTCAAGTTCATCAAGGAGTTCACGCGCATTCAAGATGTCGCGCCCGTTGACCCGAACCTGTGCCTGCTGGAACAGGGGATTCCGTGCAACGGTCCCGCCACGCGCAGCGGATGTAACGCGCGCTGCCCAAGCGCGGGCGCGCAGTGTATCGGCTGTTATGGTCCCGCCGAAGGCGTGATGGATTACGGCGCAAGACTCATCACCGCGTTTGCCTCTGTCATTGACGCGAAAGAACCCGAAGAAATCGAGCGCATACTGGATGGCATCCCCGACCCTGTGGGTCAGATGTATCGTTTCAATCTGGCGGGGTCGTTGTTGAGAGCAAACAAGGACGCTTGGAAGGCAAGATGATTTGCTAAAAAATGGAGGAACGCATGAACGCAAAACAGGTCGAACAAGCTGAGCCGATGGAAGACCGCAACGCGCTTTTGGAAAAGACACTCATCGAAGAGTATCTTCGTGAAAAAGGTTATTCCCATGAAGACCTCAAAAAGCTGCCTGCGGAAGTTGTTGAAAAGTTGATGAAGGAAGCCTCGCAATATGCTTCGCTCAAATTGGAGGAAGTTGCTTCGCGCGCGCATTTCATCAAGGAATTGCACGATGATTCCTCGCCGCTGAATCAATAGCGGAACAGACAAAGGCTGAGGAAAGAATCCTCACCCACCAAAGGAGTTCTCATGACTCAAAGAATATCCATTGACCCCATCACTCGCCTTGAAGGTCACGGCAAGATCGAAATCTTCCTCGATGACAACGGCAATGTGTCCAACAGCTACTTCCAAATTCCCGAACTGCGCGGCTTCGAGCGATTTGTCGTCGGGCGACCCATCGAAGAAATGCCGCTCATCACCAATCGCATCTGCGGAGTCTGCCCGGAGGCGCATCACATGGCGGCGGCAAAAGCGGCGGACGCGGCATATCATGTTGACCCGCCGCGCACTGCAAAAATGCTGCGCGAGCTGCTTTACATGGGATTTTATTGCACCGACCACACCACGCACTTTTACGCGCTGGGCGGTCCCGATTTTGTAATGGGACCTGACGCACCCGTCGCGGAGCGCAACATCCTCGGCGTGATTCACAAAGTCGGCTTGGAAATCGGCGGCAAGGTGATTCAAATGCGCAAGTATGGTCACACCGTCGTCGAGATGATTGGCGGGCGCAAAGTGCATCCCTGCACAGCCATCCCCGGCGGAATCACCAAAGGCATCACCGCAGAACAGCGCAAAGAAATCGAAGAGATGGGCAGATGGGCAATTGACTTCGCGCTCTTCAGCCTCAAGATTTTCAATGACATTGTGCTGGGCAACAAGCAGTATGTGGATTTAGTTCTCGGCGATGTTTACACCCACCGCACCTATTACATGGGCATGGTGGATGAGAACAACAAGACCAATTTTTACGATGGCAAAGTCCGCGTGGTTGACCCCAACGGCAAGGAGTTTGTCAAATACGCGCCGAACGATTACGCCGAACACATCGCCGAGCATGTCGAACCGTGGACGTATCTCAAATTCCCGTACCTTAAAAAAGTCGGCTGGAAAGGTTTTACAGACGGCGAAGATTCGGGTGTGTACATGGCGACTCCGCTTTCGCGCGTCAACGCGGCGGATGGCATGGCAACCCCGCGCGCGCAGGAAGAATACGAGCGATTTTATTCCACGCTGGGCGGCAGACCTGTGCATCAGCGACTCGCGACTCACTGGGCGCGGCTGGTCGAATTGCTCTACGCGGCGGAACGCTGGGTGGAGTTGGTCACCGACCCGGAGATTACCTCCCCGAACATTCATACCAAGCCAACCGAGAAACCCACTGAGGGAATCGGAATCGTCGAAGCCCCGCGCGGGACTCTCACCCATCACTACTGGACCGACGAGCGCGGAGTGGTCACCAAGGCAAACCTCATCGTCGGTACGACCAACAACTACGCGCCGATTCAAATGTCCACCAACAAAGCCGCGCGGAGTCTCATCAAGGATGGCAAAGTCACCGAAGGCTTGCTTAACATGGTGGAGATGGCGTTCCGCGCCTACGACCCATGCTTCGGCTGCGCGACTCATTCGCTGCCCGGACAAATGCCGCTGCAAGTCACCATCCGCGATAAAGATGGCAACCTTGTGGACGTGCTAAAGCAGTTCTGCTAAAAAATGGAATCCGGGAGTCAACGACTCCAGTCGTTGACAATCCAAAGTCTGGAGACTTTGGATTCCAACTCGCGTGAGGTGGAGTCCAGAAGTTCTACTTCTGGACTCCGTTTTTATGGAAAACTAAAATGACCAAAACTATCATCATCGGACTCGGCAATCCCATTTTAGGAAACGATGGCATTGGCTGGGTTGTCGCTAAGGAGGTTGAGCGAAACCTGCCCAAGCATGTGGGTCACTTGGATGTGGAATTCCTTTCACTGGGCGGACTGGCTTTAATGGAGCATCTGATTGATTATGATTTCGCCATTTTGATAGACGCTTTCAAATCTGATGAAGTCAGCGGCTCGGTCTTGGCGCTGCATCTTGAGGATATGCCAAATTATTCCGCGTTTCATACTACAAGCACGCATGATGTGTCCTTGCAAAATGCGCTGTTAGTTGGCAGGAATTTGGGCGCCAAGCTTCCAAAGTGCGTCATGATTGTTGGCGTCACCACTGAGGAGGTTTTTGAGTTTAGCGAAGAACTCACGCCCGAAGTCCGCGCCGCTGTGCCGGTTGCCTTGCGCGCAGTATTGGACCTGCTCGAAAACCCAGCGCGCTGCGATTGAGTATTGGGAAGTGGAATTAAACAGAAAAGGCGGCTGCCCATCACGGGCAGCCGCCTTTTTTCAAAATGGATTAGTAACCGCGAGACCCAGTCTCTTTTTCAGAAGCCGCCGACCACTTATCGGTCGAGGGGTGGTTGGTGATTTCAGTGATGGAGCTGCCACCCTGCCACCAAACCGAGAAGATGTTGGGGTCGCCTTCGCTGACAGAG
>DZBA01000289.1 GCA_022729775.1 Anaerolinea thermophila
GCGCAACCACAGTCGAAGACTTCGGCGCGACCATCTGCGACTCTGCCGACAAAGTCTTTACCAAATAGTTCCTCTTAAATATGCAGGGGCAGGTTCATCGCCTGCCCCTGTCTTTTTTCCCTCCGCGTTGAGCGCAGTCGAAGAAACCTCTTGTCCCCCCAAAAAAATCTAACCACGGAGACACAGAGGCACTGAGAAAGCCAAAATAAAAAAACTTCGTGTCTTAGTGCCTCCGTGGTTAAAAATTCTTGCAGGTTTACCCTTATACCCTGCAAGAGGGCAGATGCAAAAACGTCCTTCGACTGCGATCAGGACGAAGTGAAGTGTGGATTATTTCAGGAGAAGAAATATGAGCGAACATCAAAAGCCAGATACGCTGACCAACCTCATCCTGCGAATCGCCATGATTTGGCGCGGAATTTTTTCCGTTGCTGCGGTGGCGGGCGTCATCACTGTATGGTCGGGCGGACTGCCAGAAGTTCCACTCTGGCAAAAAATTCTGATCAGCCTTGTTTTGTCCATTGCGGCGGCATTCAGCGCGCTCGGCGTTGTGGAAATTGCGCGGCGCAATCATCGCGGACGAATGATCTCATTGGTCATTGATTATCTCGCGTTCGTCGCGTGTGCGGTAATGACGCTCAACGTCGGCGAAGTCTTCCTCGGCATTGACGCGCTCGCCGACACCTTTGGACGCGGTGTTCCATATCTGGGCATTACCATCATCGGATATTTCCTCAGATCGATGGATGAATACTCACCGCGCAAACGCACATCCGAGCAAAGCCTCAAGCAGGTCGGGCGCTGGGTGATGATTGTCGGCTTTGTGCTTTTCCTCTGGCAGGTGGGCATTGTCAATGGGACGCTTTACTTCCTCGGCAAACTCGCCCAGCCCGCAGGCATAATCAGCGTGGCGGGCATGTTGATTTTTGGCGCGGCGCTGTGGTCAATGGGACGTCAGCCCAGCGCGGTTGCCATGCGCGCCAAAACCTACCACGAGCAGGTTTTAAGCGGCTGGCTTTTCCTCTTCCCGAACCTGATCGGCTTCCTTATCTTCTTCGCGGGACCTTTACTGCTGTCCTTCTATTTTTCCTTCACCGACTCAGACGCCTTCAACACGCCCAACTGGGTCGGCTTTGCCAATTACGCTAAAATCCTTGACATTCGCTTTGCCATTCTTTCATCCCCAACGCAGTTTGCAAGAGATGTTGTGGATATTAAAGTCTACGATGAAGTCGGGCGCATCATGTTTGGGAACTGGGGAATTTTGTTCGCCGCCGCAGATAAGTTTTTTGGATCGCGCTGCGCAACACCCTGACCTTTGTTTTGTTCGCGGTTCCTTTTAGTGTGATTCCCGCGCTGGTTTTATCCAACGTCCTCAACAGCAAACTGCCCGGGATGAAGTTCTACCGCGCGGTGTATTTCATGCCGAGCATCGCCGCCGTGGTGGGTATTTCCCTCGTCTGGCAGTGGCTGTATAACGCGACCATTGGCTACATCAACTACTTCATCACATTGGGAATTGAATTTTGGAACAACCTTTTTAATCTCGCAGTGGTTGACCCAAAAATCCAATGGGTATCCGATGAAAAGACAGCGCTCTTCGCGGTCATCATCATTGCCGCGTGGCAAACAATGGGATTCAACACGGTTCTTTTCCTCGCGGGCTTGCAGAATATCCCCGGTGAACTTTACGAAGCCGCCACCGTGGACGGCGCGGGTCCATGGGATAAATTCTGGGGCATCACCATCCCATTGCTTGCGCCCACTACTTTTTACGTGGTATCCACCACCACCATTCAAGCCATGCAGGTCTTCGAGCAGGTCTTCATTTTGATGAACCCGGCTGAAGGACCGAACAACTCCACCATCACGCTCGTGCTGTATCTCTACCGCAGCGGTTTCCAAAACTTCAAGCAGGGATATGCATCCGCGATTGCGTGGGTGCTGTTCATTGTCATCTTCGGTTTGACGCTCATCCAATTCCAGCGCCAGCGCCAATCCAGCATTTACGAAAGTTAATTGGAGGACAGACATGAAAATTCAATCCTATCGCCTCATTCGCTGGATCAATAACTTCATCCTCTATTTCATCCTGACCTTCTTCGCGCTGGTGATGATCTTCCCGTTTTTGTACATGCTCGCCACTTCGTTCAAAACGCCCGCGGATACCTTCCGCTATCCGCCGCACATGTTGCCGCGTAATGCCGCCACCATCGCCGTGACTGGATACGATGAACCGCTCCCATTATACAAAGTGGACGTTGATGGGCAGCCAAAAGAATACGCGCTTGCGAAAAGTAACATCAAGGTTGGCACGTATGCTCCCGCCGATAATCTCACCTCCACCGTGGAGCGCTACCTGACCGAAGTCAAACCCACTGGCGGCGCGATGAATCAGCAAAAGGTCAGCGTGAATGGGAAAGAGGAAAAACTTTTCGACGTGGATGTGGATGGCAAAATCATCCCGATGATTCTGATTAGCCAGACCACCGTCGGCGAGTTTATTGACCCGCAAAACCCTGAGAATAAGGTTTTTCAGAATGTCCGTTTGAGCGAACCCGTAGAGGACTTCGGCGCGCATCCTGAAAACTACACTGAGGTTGTTGAACTGAACAACATGGCGCGCGCGCTGACCAACACTGCGCTGGTGACCATCCTCGTCGTGCTGGGACAACTGGTCACATCCGTCGTGGGCGGATACGCCTTTGCGCGTCTTAGATTCCCCGGGCGCGACACGGTCTTCGTCTTCTATCTCGGCACCGTGATGATTCCCTTCGTCATGCTCATCGTGCCTCTCTACCAATTGATGGTGCTTATCGGCTGGACGGATCGCCTCGCGGCGCTCATCATCCCGTGGATGTTCACCGCGTACGGGACCTTCCTCATGCGCCAGCACTTCATCACCTTCCCGAAAGAGATCGAGGAAGCCGCATTATTAGATGGCGCGTCGCGCTTGCAAATATTGACGAATATTCTCATCCCCGCCAGCGTGCCCGCGCTGGCGACTCAAGCCACGTTCACATTCCTGTACGCATGGAATTCCTTCTTCTGGACCCTTGTCATTATCAACGTCGGCAATGAAAAGAACCACGTTTTGACTCTTGCATTGAACGTGCTGCGCGGACGCGCATCCGACACGCCCAATTTGATTCTCGCGGGCGCGGCAATTGCCATCGTCCCGCCGTTGATCGTCTTCATCCTCGGACAAAGATTTTTTGTGGAGAGCGTTGCCAGCAGTGGCGTTAAAGGATAATATAGACCGTTGACGATAGACCATGGACGATAGACTATAGTCAACGGTCTATCGTCCATGGCTTTTTTTATGCAATCATTTTATATTCTCAAGGAGAACGTGCTCATGTTACAAAAAAAGGACGGCCGTTACGAAGTATACGGCAACCCAATCACAGCACAGCAAACCAAAGCCGCCGACCAGTGGAAGGATATGCTGGCGAAGAAATTCAACTACGACCCGAATGAAAAATTCAACCTGAGCGTCGAAGACCACCCCTACGGCTCCGAGATTTTCGGGCTTAAGAACATCGTCCGCGACGGAAACGGCACACCGCTCGACAAAACCAACGGCATCGTCGTCAGCACCATCCGCATGGGATTTGGACATTACCGCATTGCCATGGCGGGAGTCTCCGCCGCGAAGGCGATGGGTTTCACCCCGTACTGGCTCGACCTGCTCGGCATCCCTGGCATCAGCACGGATGTCATCAACTGGTGCAACACCAACTACAGCAAATATTCGCGCATCTCACAGCGCTATCCGTGATTTGACAAATACGTCTGGGAATCGCTCACCACGGGCGAACCCACCCTGCCTGGCTTGGACGCGCTCTTCAACTACATGACCAGCACCTGGCCCTGGCGCTTCCTCAAAACACAAGTCAAAGATTACAAGATGAGCGAACTGTTCAACAACCTGTATGCCGCGCTCCCGTCCGATATGCCCACCCTCACCTCGCACATGTGGACGGCGATGGGCGCTGTCGCTGGCGGCATGACCAATGTCGTGGATATGATGTTTGACAACTGGCCCATGGCTTTCCAACTGACCGAAGGCGCGAAGCACGCGGTTCAATCGCCGTCGGGATATTACGGCTTCCGTGCCATGCGCGGATTCGACGACAAGGGCAAAGTCCTCAAGCCCACGCCCACCGACGCGCTCTTCTTCACGGGTCATCACGTTGACCATGAACTCGTCGAGAACATCGAAGCCGACTGCGCCGACCGCATCAGCCGCATGAACGCCAAAGAGCCGCGCCGCTTCCTCGTCACGATGGGCGGGGCGGGCGCACAGCGCGAACTATTCAAAGCAATCATCGAGCACGCCGTCCCGATGATTGAGAAAGACCAGATTGCGCTCTTCATCAACCTCGGCGACCACAAAGATAATTGGGAATGGCTGCAAGGTG
>DZBA01000290.1 GCA_022729775.1 Anaerolinea thermophila
GATGCCCTGGTCTCACCGCCACCCCGTGAACCAGAAGCGTGCCAAGTTTTTGGACAACCTTTGACGAAAAATCTTCCGCGCCTGCGGAGGAGCCTGCGTTGAGTAAAACGAGATCATGTGTTTGCGCGGCTTCAAGCACACGGTCACAAATTGAATCAAAATCATCTTTTGTGATCGGGTAACGGGTCGGCTCGCCGCCCATGGACTTGATCTGCGCTGCCATAACGAGTGAGTTGTATTCGAGGATGTCACCGGATTTTAGTTTGGAACCGATCGGGACAAGTTCCGTGCCTGTTGGCAAAATCGCAACTTTGGGCTTGCGCGTGACGCGAATGGTCTGATGTCCAGATGCGGCTATCGCGCCCAAATCCGCTGGGCGAAGGGAATGTCCCGCAGGCAGAACGAGCTGCGTGGCAACGATGTCCTCCCCCAGCGGGCGGACATGACTCCACGGCGCAACAGCGGCACGAATTCTGATCGAGGACGGTTGACGAATGGAGGATGTAATTTCGCCGTTCTCATCCAGCGATTCGACATTCTCGATGGGAATAACAGCGTTCGCCCACTCAGGGAGCGGGTCGCCTGTATCCACATATTGCGAGATTAGAGATTGGAGATTAGAGATTAGTGATTGACCACTGATTACTGACAACTGAATCGGCGAAGACGGTTGAGCTCCATTCGTGTCTTCTGCGCGCAAGGCAAAACCATCCATTGCGGAGGCGTGATAATGCGGCGAAGAAATCTCCGCCCAGATCGGCTCGGCGGTGACATGCCCAAGCGCATTTTCATCAAGGGGAATATTTTCCGTGCCAAGCACGCGCCACAAGTCCGCGTTCTGCAAAGCTTCGCTCAGACGGGACTGGGCTTGAGAAAGGGGAATATCGTGAAGGTAGACAGACATAAATTCTCCGTTGAACGTTTAACGTTAAACGTTCAACTCATTACGAAATTCCATCCATCGCGGCGCCGAGGCGTTTGATGATTTCATCCACTTCGTCTTCGGTGATGGAAAGCGGGGGCGAAAATGCCAATGTGTTTCCAAGCGGACGAGTGCGAAGTCCGCGCTCTTGTGCGGCTTTGAAAATCTTCATGGTCATGGCGGGGTCGGCGGCTTTAGTCTCTTTGTTCGAGACAATCTCCACGCCGCAGACCAGGCCAAGTCCGCGCACATCACCGACGAAGGGAAATTCTGTCAGCGTTTGCAATCCATCCAGCAGACGTTTCCCCAGTTCGCGGGCGCGTTTGGGGAATTCTTCGCGTTCCATAATTTCGAGGTTTTTGAGTCCAACGGCGCACGCCATTGCGTGACCTGAGTAAGTGTAGCCGTGCATGTAGGCTTCGGTGTCTGCGGCGGTTTCCATCGTCTCGCGGATTTCATCTGAAAGTTGGATGCCGCCCAGTTGAGCATATCCACTGGTGATGGCTTTGGCAAAGGAAAGAATATCGGGCTTCACATTCCAATGTTTGAGCGCAAACCATTCGCCTGTGCGACCAAAGCCTGTGATGACTTCATCGGCAATGAAGAGCGCTTCATATTTATCGCAAATCGCGCGCGCGAGCGGAAAATAATCAGCGGGGGGAATGATCACGCCGCCGACACCCATCACAGGTTCAGCGATGAACGCCGCAACGGTATCCTGCCCCTCGCGCAGAATCGCATCTTCCAATTCACGCGCTGCGGCTTGACCAATCGTCTCACCCGCTTTGAGCTGCCCCTCGTAGCGGTACGGATTCGGCGCAGGGATGTGAACAAATCCATCCACAGCGGGACCAAACATGGCGTGATATTTTTCGAGTCCCGTGGCAAAAGTCCCTGCGAGGGTGACGCCGTGATACGCGCCCTTGCGGGCAATCACTTTATATTTGCCTGGCTTGCCCTTGCGCTTCCAATAATATCGGGCAGTCTTGAAGGCAGAATCATTTGCCTCAGAACCGCCAGAAGTGAAGTGCGTGGTGTTCAAGCCTTCGTAGGCAAAGCCCGCAAGTTTATCTGCCAGTTGAGTGGATGGCAGGTTGGTCATGCCAGAAAAATTGGATGTGAACGCCAAATCCTTCATCTGGTCGTAGGCGGCTTTGGCAAGTTCCTCACGTCCATATCCCACGTTGACATTCCACAGTCCCGCCATGCCGTCGAGAATTTTTTGTCCGTCGGTGGTGTACAGCCACACCCCTTCTCCACGCTCAATCACCAGCGGATTCGCATGGCTCTTGGGATGGTAGGTTGGGTGCAATTGTTTCTTGTCTTTCTCGATCCAGGTGGCGGTTGTTGTCATGGAGTCTCCAAAAAATAGGATGTCTTGCTAATTATCGTCATGGTCTTCCCTCTCCCCTAACCCCTCTCCCAGAGCGGGAGAGGGGGATTCGCTGGCTTTTATTTTGAGTTCCTCTATTTTCGCACGAATTTCATTGAGTGTGCGAGGTAAATTCTTTTCAACGGTTTCTGATTTCGCCCTCAGAACGTTCAAGCCCAAAATTTCAAGAATATCCTGTCGGGCGCGATCTGCTTCGACTTGATCATCATGGACGGGACCGTCCACCTCAACGACCAAGCGATAAACTGAGTTATAAAAATCAACCACAAAATAACCTACAGGTTGTTGGCGACGAAACTTAATACCGTCCAATTTCTTCCCACGCAAAGCCTCCCATAAAATCGCTTCGCTCTTGGTTGGCTCTTTGCGAAATTCACGCGCAATCTCAATCATTTTGCGGCGAATTTCAGGAGATATTTCGAGACGGGGAAAATCGTTCTTCATAAAAAAAGCCCTCTCACCTAACCTCTCTCCCATTTTAGGAGAGAGGAATTAATTGCTCCCAAAGAGAGCAGCGACTCCCTTCCCCGCTTGTCGGGGAAGGGCTGGGGATGGGGCTAGCCCAAAACTTCCACATCATGCGGACCAGACTCCCTCAACCCAGCGCCCGTCATTCGCACAAAGATTGCCTTTTGCTGAAAATGTGCAATTGAAGTTGCGCCGCTGTAACTCATGCCTGATTGTAAACCACCGACGAGTTGGGTCAACACTTCGCGCGCGCGCCCACGATAGGGGACGGCGGCCTCCACGCCCTCGGCGACATACTCTTCAACTTCCTCTTGCGTCAGGTCGTTGCCTTCTTTTTTATTGCGGACAATATTTGCTTCGCGCGATGCCATACCGCGCGAGGCTTTGTAGCGATGACCCTTGCGCGTCATCACCAAGCCTGGGCTTTCGTCTGTGCCAGCCAGCAGACTGCCGATCATGGCGGTCTGCGCGCCTGCAGCGATTGCCTTCGCCAAATCCCCAGGCTGACGAATGCCGCCGTCCGCGATGATCGGGACGCCGTACTCGCCCGCAGCTTTGGCGCATTCAATCACGGCGGTCAATTGCGGAACGCCTGAGCCTGCTACCTGCCGCGTGATGCAAATTGAGCCAGGTCCAACACCCACCTTCACCGAGTCTGCGCCTGCGTCAATCAATCTTTTTGTGCCGTCGGCAGTTGCCACGTTGCCGCCGATAATTTGCGCTTCGGGAAAATGCCTGCGGATATTTTTTATCATTTCAACTTCAAGGTGTGAGTCGCCGTGCGCGATGTCCACAACGATGCAGTCGGCGCCAGCCTGCAAGGCGGCTTCGACACGATGCATCTCTTTATCGCGCACGCCAACTGCCGCGCCGACTGCCAGCCGTCCCTTCGAGTCTTTCGTTGCTCGTGGGAACTGCGTGATCTTCATAATATCCTTCAAGGTTACAAGTCCCGCCACTTTGCCGTTCTTATCCACCAAAGGCAATTTCTCGACGCGGTATTCGTGCAGCAATCTTTCGGCATCTTTCAAGGATGTATCGCGCGGCGCACTGCGCACAGGACTGGACATCACCTCCACCGCAGGCTTGCTGTCATCCTCTTCAAACAACAGGTCACGCGTTGTGACAATGCCAATCAATTTTTCATGGCTATCCAGAATCAAAATTCCGCCCGTGCCTGTTTCATCCACCACGCGCTTCAGGTCACCGACTGTATGCGCGTCGGTCATGGTGATCGGCTTATCCACTACAAAAGACTCTGCTTTTTTAACACGCTCAATGTGACGCACCTGCTCGGCAATTGTCAAAAAGCGATGGATCATGCCGATGCCGCCTTCACGCGCCATGGTAATCGCCATTTCGCTTTCGGTCACTACATCCATGTTGGCAGAGACAATCGGAATTTGCAAAGTAATTTTATTCGTCAATTTCGCCTGCGTTGAAAGCACGCGGCGCGAATCTACTTCGGAATATTGCGGCACGAGTAAAACGTCGTCATACGTCAAGGCGGTATCTTGTAAGATTTTCATATTCACTCCTCTGGAATCAATCGGGCGAATTATAATGCTTGACGGTGATTCTATTGGATATAGACCCGCATCAACCTTAACCTTTGGGCTGGTCATTCCAAAATAGAC
>DZBA01000291.1 GCA_022729775.1 Anaerolinea thermophila
ATTGGTCGTACTCAGTTCAGTTGGAATTTCAGAAAACCCCAAGCAAGGTATTTCTATCCAAGCAGAAAAGTATCATTACAACCTCGATACCAGCAGCTTACAAAAAGGAGATTACGCCTTGCAGGTCTTGTATAACTCGCTCACCCCACAAACACCGTCCAGTTGGCAGGTGACGGTGACAGCGAAAAAGTAAATTTTATTCATTCTGTAACAGGCAAAAGCGCGAGGATTTTTTCTTCGCGCTTTTCTTGTTTCATGTCCCAATTGATTGGAGGGGATATAATAAATAGAGTGTGATTTACATAATGCGGTATAACAATGAGTAAATATGTTAATAACAAACACTAATTCTCAAATTGAACCTTTGGTGATCCTGCATGAAGTGGTAAAGACCTATCACAGTTCGGCGGGGACGTTTACCGCGCTCAAAGGCGTTAACTTGCAGGTGGAGTCGGGCGCGTTTGTTTCCATCATTGGGAAGTCGGGCAGCGGCAAATCCACGCTAATCAATGTCATCACGGGCATTGACAAACCTACGTCGGGCGAAGTGATCGTGGACAAGATTCCGATTCACAACTTCAACGAGGAGCAGATTGCCCTCTGGCGCGGAAAATCCGTTGGCGTGATTTTTCAATTCTTTCAATTGCTGCCGACCTTGACCGCCGCTGAAAACATCCTGCTGGCGATGGATTACGGTGGACATTATCCGCGCGGGGAACGCGCCGGGCAAGCCATGCGCCTGCTTGATCTCGTCGGCATGGCGGAGCACGCCCATCACCTGCCGAGCGCGCTTTCAGGCGGACAGCAGCAATGCGTGGCAATTGCGCGCGCGCTGGCGAATAATCCCGTCCTGCTCACAGCCGACGAGCCGACGGGCAATCTCGATTCAAAATCCACCGAGATGGTGTTCAAGTTGTTCGAGAACCTCGCGGCTGCGGGCAAGACGATTCTCATGGTCACGCACGATAACGAACTCGCAGAACGCGCCCAGCGCACGATCCGCATCGTGGATGGGAGGATTCAAGATGAATTCGTCAATAGATAACAGGAGCGCAAAATCTCCCGATTTTGCAGAAACTTCTATTTTTGCTGAAACTCCAAAGTCTGGAGACTTTGGACTCCGTACGCCATTAATCGAACTGCGCGACGTGACCAAAGTCTATAACAGCCTCGCGGGTTCTGTCACCGCGCTGAATAAAATCAACCTGCAAATTTCTGCGGGTGAGTTTTTGGTGGTGACGGGAAAATCTGGCAGCGGCAAGACCACGCTGGTCAATGTGATCACAGGTCTGGACGGTGTGACTGCGGGCGAGATTTATGTCAACGGCGAACCATTGCACACCTTCGGCGCGGAGAAAGCCGCCAAACTGCGCGGCAAGACGATGGGCGTGGTTTTTCAATCTTTTGAATTATTGCCGACGTTGACCGTGTTGCAAAACGTCATGCTGCCGATGGATTTTGCGCGGAAATTTTCCGCACGGGAGCAGCGCAAGCGCGCGCTGAATCTGCTCGAACAGGTGGACATCGCCGACCACGCGAAGAAACTGCCCACCGCGCTTTCAGGCGGGCAGCAGCAGCGCTTGTCCATTGCGCGCGCCATGGCAAACGACCCCGCCATCCTCGTTGCTGATGAACCCACAGGCAGCCTGGACTCTGCGACGGCGAATGTGATCATCGAAATTTTCGAGCGACTCGCGCAGCAGGGCAAGACCGTGTTCATGGTCACGCACGATAAAGACATCGCCAAACGCGGCTCGCGCGTGATTACGTTATCTGATGGAGAGATTGTGGCGTAGGTCATGCTTGCAGCATGACGGTTTCGTGAATTGGGTTGTATACAAGTTATCGTGGGATTGGCTCATTAAAAACTTTTTTGTACACGGATTTGACGGATGGCGCGGATTCTCACTGATTTTTTTGTGCTTGTCCGTGAAATCCGCGTAATCCGTGTACAGATTTTTTTTTGATTTGTAATGAGTTATAGCCCAAAAGGAACATTATGCTCAAAGCACGCTGGTATAAAGTCTTCAACGATTTATTTGGCAACAAGACGCGCACACTGCTGATTGTGCTTTCGATGTCGGTCGGGTTGTTCGCGCTGGGCATCATCCTCAGCGCGCGCACGATTCTTTCCGAAGGGCTGGCGGAAAGTTTCGCGGCGATTAATCCCTCCAGCGGCACAGTGCGCACGACGGAACTCTTCGACGAAAATTTTCTCGAGTCGGTGCGCTCGATGCCCGACGTGCAGGAAGCGGACGCGCGGCGCAACATCTCGGCGCGTTTGCAAACCAAATCGGGCGAGTGGAAAAACCTGACTGTGTTTGTCGTCGCGGATTATGATGACATCCGCGTGAACAAGGTCGCGCCTGACAGCGGAATTTGGCCCCCACCCGAACGCGAAATCTTAATCGAACGCACCGCGCTTTCGGTGATCGATTCTCAAGTCGGCGATGTGGTCTTGATCCGCTTCCCGAACGATGTCGAGCGGCGCGTCAAAATCGCGGGCATCGCCTACGACCCCGCGCAGCTGCCCGCGCAAATTGACGGCACGCCATACGGTTACATCACCTTCGACACGCTCGAATGGTTCGGCGAGCCTTATGGTTTCAACGAGCTGCATGTGCTGGCGACAAACGCGGACGATAAAGAATGGGCAAAGCAGGTCGTTAACCGCGTCAAGGATAAAACTGAAAAATCAGGTTACACCATTCCATTGAGCATGATTGCCGAGCCTGGTCAACTGCCGATGAACGATGTGCTGCAAGGCATTTTATTGTTGATGGGCTTGCTCGGCGTGCTTTCCCTTTTCCTCAGTATTTTTCTGGTGGTCAACACCGTGTCCGCGCTGCTTACGCAACAGAAACGTCAAATTGGCGTGATGAAAGCGGTGGGCGGAAGCACGCTGCAAATTCTCGGTATGTACCTTGTGATGGTTCTCGCGTACGGCGTGATGGCGTTGATCATCGCCATTCCCGTCGGCGTGTATGGCGCGCGCGAGTTGAGCGGCGGGTTGGCTGGCTTCTTTAACTTCGAGATTCATTCGATGGAAGTCCCGCCGCAAACCTTCGCGATTCAAATCGCCATCGGATTGCTGCTGCCTGTCCTGGCTTCTCTCATCCCGTTTATCTCCAGCCTGCGCATCAGCGCGGCGGAGGCGATGAGCGTATACACGCTGACCCAGGGGCGTTTCGGTTACAACCCCATTGACCGCCTGCTTTCGGGCGCGAATTTATGGTTCACGCGGAATTTTTCCGTCCGCTCGATTTTGCTCTCGGTGCGAAATACCTTCCGCAACAAGGGCAGGCTCACGTTGACTCTTATCACGCTCACGCTGGGGTCGGCGACCTTCATCAGCGTTTTCAACGTGCGCGCGTCTTTATCCAGCACGGTGGAAGATATGATTAAGTGGTTCAACTGCGACACCATGATGGCGTTGGACAGGTCATACCGCGCCGATAGACTCCAAGCCGAGGCTTCAAACGTGGCGGGCGTTGCCAAAACCGACGTATGGATTCAACTGCCCACGCGTCTTGTCCGCGATGATGACAGCGAAAGCGGCATGATCTACATGTTCGCGCCGACGGTTCACCCCGAAAGTTTAATCGTCTCGCCGACGATTGCCGAAGGCAGGTGGCTGGCTGAAGGCGACGATAACGCCGTGGTTGTCCCTTCCGCGTTCTTGCAGGATGAGCCGCAGCTTCATCTGGGCGGCGATATTGTCTTGAAGATCTACGGCAATGAATATACGTTCAAAATCGTTGGCACATACGTGGGCATGGCGTTCATGCCTGTGGTGTACGCCAATTATGATTACATGACCAAAATCACCAACCGCGTGGGTGAAGCGGACGCGTTGATGGTGACGATGACCTCTCAAGACCCCGCGTTCATTGACGATGCCACGCGCGCGCTGGAAAGCCACTTCGAGGAAGTGGGAATCCGCGTGAGTATGCTGACCACCATCAACACCGAGCGGCGCGATGCCGAAGCCTCTTTCGACGCGATTGTCTCGCTGCTGTTTGCCATGGCGGTTTTGCTGGCGCTGGTCGGCGGACTGGGATTGATGGGGACGATGAGCATCAACGTGCTGGAACGCACGCGCGAAATCGGCGTGCTGCGCGCCATTGGCGCATCGAATCGCGGCGTCGCGTTGGTTTTCATCCGCGAGGGGATCGTGATCGGCTTGATGAGCTGGGCGATGGGAGCGTTGATCGCCGTCCCGATGAGCGAGGGACTCAATCAGGCGCTCGGTCAGGCGGTGATGGGCGTGCCGCTCACGTATACCTACTCGATGCAGGGGATGTGGTTGTGGCTGCTGGTTGTGATTTTCCTGAGCGTACTGGCGAGTTTCATCCCCGCGCGCAATGCTTCGCAATTGACCGTGCGCGAGGTGCTGGC